>JAGBZE010000179.1 GCA_017628435.1 Akkermansia sp. | reverse complement strand
TGAGAATCTATTCCGCGTGGGCTGTGTGGAGTATTGCATTATGCTGCAGGAGTACGTGGGAAATCACAAGGCAGGTCTCATTTATGCTGCTGTCATTTGCGGTGCTTCCCTGCTTGTGGGGCTGGTGCTGAAAAAGCTGCCTGTGTTCAGGCGAATTTTGTGATAATGAGCATGAATTCTGCCTGATGGTGCCGCCTTTTTATTCAGGGGATGTGTATGTAAAGGCTTCGCTGGCCGTCCTTCTGCTGGGGGTGGATATTCCTGTCTCTGCAGTGGCGACTCTGGGGACGGTGACGGGTATTTTCCCGGCGGTGGCATACGCTTGGGATTGGATTGGCAGCCTGGGATTTGTGAATGTATCGCCGCCATTTAGACGCGGGAAGTGTCAATAATGGAGTATTTTATTCCCGTTCGGGAATAAAATGGTGGCAAAATGTGAAAAATGCTAAAAATATTCCCGTTCGGGAATAAAATGATTGAAATAGGGTGAATATGTGCTATTCTGTTCCCGAGCGGTAATGAAATATGATGATGCGTATGGAAACAAGTCTGCGGACAACAAAGGAATTGGGAGCGCTTGTTCGTGAAACGCGCAAAGCGCAAGGAATTTCTCAGGAGCAGCTGGCCGGAGTGGCCAACACCGGGGTGCGTTTTGTTTCTGATCTGGAGAACGGCAAGCCGACGGTTCAGCTGGAAAAGGCAATCAAGGTGCTGGAAGCTCTGGGGCTTGGTCTATATACGGGATATCGGTGGGAGCATAGATTATGGAAACGTTGAATGTCTACCTGCGGAGAATGTGCATCGGTGCCCTTACATCGGATAAGGGCAGGCTGGCGTTTACTTATGCGGATACCTATTTGACGCAACCTGATGCCGAGGCTATTTCGTACACCATGCCGCTGCGCGCAGAACCTTATCAGGGAGGTGAGGTGGTATCCTTCTTTTCGAATCTTCTGCCGGATGAAGCAGTGCGTGTGAAGATAGCGCGGTATCTGGGTGTTTCTCCCGGTAATATTTTTGCCTTGTTGAAGCGCATTGGTGAGGATTGCGCGGGAGCTGTAGCCCTGGTGTCACCGGAGCGCGAATCCAGAATATCGGCTGATGAGGAGTATAAGATTCTGGGTGAGGATGAGGCTCATGATGTGCTGATGAGCCTGCCGGAGCGGCCTCTGCATGTGGGAGCTGAGGATTTTCATATTTCCGGTGCCGGTGCGCAGGATAAACTGGTGGCGTGTGTACAGCATGGACAGATTGTGCTGCCGCTGAATGGTACACCCTCCACCCACATCATCAAGCCTGGAATCCCGCGCTTTCCGGAAAGCGTGTTCAACGAGTTTTACTGCATGCGTCTGGCAAAGGTATGCGGATTGAATGCAGCTGATTGCGAGATACTGCATGTCAGAGACGTGCCTTATTATGTGACCCTGAGGTATGACCGCGAACAGCAGGATGGTCGCTGGGTGCGCGTGCACCAGGAGGACTTCTGCCAGCTGCTGGGGTATGAACCCCACGTAAAATATGAATCTGAGGGCGGACCCAGATTACTGCAGTGCTTTGAGTTGCTGCGGGAGATGGCTTTGCCTGCTGCGGATATCATTGAATTTCTCCGGCGTATCATCTTCATTTTTCTGATTGGAAATGGTGATGCGCACGCTAAGAATTTCTCAGTTCTGCATCATGGGAAAGCCAGTCGCCTGGCGCCTGCATATGATTTGCTTTCCACGGTGGTGTATCCTGAGCTTCCTGCCAAATTAGCGATGAAGATAGAGGGGCGCAACAGCATGGAGTGGATTACTCGTGCCAAATTCCTCCGTATGGGAACCAAGGCAGGATTGAGTGAGCGATTAGTGAATTCGGAAATGAACAAGTTGCTCAAGCGCATGGATAAAGAGTTGGATTCCTTTACCCGGAAACTGCAGGAACAGTATGCCTCGTCGATATATGCGGAGATTCAGGCCGGAATTCGCCGTCGCATGCAGCAGCTGGCGGAATAATTACCGCTGCCGGTGAAGATAGCGCTGCCGGATGCCGTTGAGGAAATAACCGAGGAGGCCGAGCAAGAAGGCCAGGAGGATGGCGGGGCGTTCGAAGCGGTGGCTTGTGGCTCGCATGGCCAGAGTGGGGTTCTGCGGGTAATAGAGGATTTCCACCTGGTCACCGGGCTGGCCGGCGGGGGATTCATCGCTGAGCAGATCCACGGCAATGACGGTGCTGCCGGGGGCAGGGGAGAATTGCAGCACCGGGTGGTGCCGCAGAAGCGGGCCTCCGCTGCTCCGGGTTTCTCTCACAACGATGGGCCGATGCGTCACCACGGTGGCCATGGCGGGTTCACCATGCAGGGTAAGTATCAGCGCGGTGTCGGTCCTGCTTTCATGGATGCAGAAGCTCAGTAACGCCGCAAAAGCAGCAAATGCGAAGAACAGGCGGCTGGCCGAGGGCGGCCTGGCGGCCTTTGCTGCAGGGTTTTCCGGCTTCGGAATCCGCACTCCGCAGCAGGTGAGTCGGGTTTCCAGTTCCTGCACACTGCGTACGCCGATAAAGCCGACGGGGAGCTGTACTCTTCGGAAGCGATGAATCTCGAAAATATAATCGGCTGTGCCGTTGGCAGCGCGGAAAAGGTTGAGAATCAGGTTCCGCGAAACCGGCGCTTCCTCATCAATGACCCAGCCGCGGAATCCTCGGTGGCAGATGATGGCGCGCTGCCGGGTAAGTACATAAACCATGCGGCGGTTGCGCATGACTACAACTACCGCCAGCAGTATGCTTACGAGCGATATGCCCGGTATGAACAGCATGTGCAGGGTATCATCTTTTCCCAGTCCGCCCGGGCTCAGGCTTTCCCACACCATCATACCGTAGATGGCCAGTAATACTGCGGCGCTGAACAACAAGTACACCACGGCCGGCTCCATCATCTGCCGCCGGGGCTCGTGCCACAGTATTTCCTCCCCTTTTCTTAGAAGGCATGAGAAGTCTGATGTTTCTGCCTGTGTGGTAGTTGTCTGCATAGCTTGATTATAAACAGGCAGGAGCTGATTTGTCAATCCGGGAAATCCGGCGGGATGAGTGGTCTCGCTATATACGAAATCCGCCCCCGGGTGGGGGCGGACGAAATCACTTCGTGACCAGCCGCCGCTTCTGCGAAGCTTTGGCCTGGCGAGCGAAATCCTCGCTGCCGCTCGGACTTTAGAACGGGATATCGTCGTCTTCCTCGGCGGGCATGGGGGGAGGAGGCGTCTGCTGCTGGGGGCGCTGCTGCTGGTAGCCGCCGCCGTAGTTGCCGCCCTGCTGGTAGCCACCCTGGCCACCACCATTGTAACCACCCTGCTGGTAGCCGCCCTGGTTGTATCCGCCGCCGTTGTTGTAATTGTTGGAGCGTTGCTGGTAACCACCGCCCTGGGACTGGCCGCCGCCTTCGCGGCCGCCGAGCAGCTGCATGTTTTCGGCCACGATGCGGATTTTGCTGCGCTTCTGGCCGGTCTGCTTGTCTTCCCATGTATCCTGTTGCAGGCGGCCCTCGATGAATACGGGGCGACCCTTGGCCAGGTACTGGCCGGCAATCTCAGCCGTGCGACCCCAGCAGGTCACATCCAGGAAAGTGGTTTCTTCACGGCGTTCGCCCTCATTGGGGCCGCTGCTTACGCGGTTTACAGCCAGGCGGAGCTCTGCAACGGTGTTGCCACGCGGGGTGGTGCGCACATCAGGATCAGCGGTCAGATTGCCGATGATCATTACCTTGTTCAAATTAGCCATATGTACTCGGATGGGGGATTATAATTTGTTTAACATGCCGGAGGGAGTGCCGGCGCTATCTACATGGTGCTATCCTACCCGCCGCGGGCGGGCTTGACAAGCAAAAATGTGGTCTTCTCTGCCTTTTATTGAGCTGCTGACGCGAATATAGGCTTGCATCCTGCGGCTTTACGTTGTACAATGCCGAACCCGCAGGAGCGGGGTATCACCAATTTTATCTCCCATGAACGTTGAACTTATCGAAAAAGCCGCTCAGATCGTAGGCGACAACCAGCTTCTGGTCAACATCGTTTCCAAGCGTGTGCAGCAGCTCAACCACGGTTCTGACCCCTACATTGTCACCACTCCGGAAATGCAGTGCGGTGATATCGCTCTCACGGAGATTATCGAGGGCAAGATTACCTGGCGCGAGATGACTCCTGAGGAATTTGCCGCCAGCCGTGGTGAGGCGCAGGACATCGACCCCGTTGCAGAGCTTGCTCAGTCCGCAGCCCCTGCAGAGCCGGATACCCTGACCATCACTCCGGATCTGTAAAAATCTGCGAAACCGTCTTTCAGCGCGACCCGGCAAGCTCCTCGAACGGCAGCGCCGGGTCGCACCTTTTCCCCCAACACCTTATTCCCCTGTACCCCCACCGAGCATATGGCCAAGAAACCCGCCCCGCAGAACAACCTCATCGCCAGTAACAAGAAAGCAGGCCGTGATTACGAAATCATGAGCCGGCATGAGTGCGGCATCGAGCTGCGCGGCACTGAGGTGAAATCCATTCGCGCCGGCAAGGTGAACGTGGCCGATTCCTTTGCCCGCGTGGAAAAGGGGCAGCTCTTCCTGTACGGCTGCGATGTGCAGCCCTGGGAAACCGCCGGCAAATGGTTCCAGCATGAGGCCAAGCGCCCCCGCCGCCTGCTCATGCACAAGCGCGAGATTCTGAAACTGGAAATCCAGCAGGCTCAGAAAGGCTTCGCCCTCCCCCTGCTGCGCTTGTATTGGAAAAATGGCAAGGTAAAAGCTGAAATAGGCACCGGCCGAGGCAAGACCCACCGCGACCAGCGCTATGACCTCAAGGCCCGCGCTGAAATGCGCGAAGTGCAGCGCGAGGTGGCGCGCTTCAATAAAGCCCGGTGGTGAGCCACCCGCACGGCTTCTGTCCGGCAGGTGGTTTCTACGGGGCTGCACATCTCCCTGGCTGCATTAGCCGGGAGGCTGGTGGGAGTTGCTATGGTTTATTTGGCGCCGAGTTCCAGCAGGAGCTTTTCCACATCCGGGTTAAGAGGCGGAGCCCAGCCATACTGACCACGCAAGCGGCTGAGCAGGGAGGGGGTGCCATCCTCTGTTTCCTGCACATCGGCTCCCTTGCTTACGAGGAGTTTTATGGTATCCAGCGTTATTTTGAGTTCCTGCGGGTTGTTTTTCACGTCGCTTCGGTTGGCGTGTTGGGCCAGTTTCCAGAGCAGGCTTTCGCCCATCTTGTTGCGGGTGTTGACGTTCAGTCCCCGGGGAATGAGTATTTCTGCCTGCTTTGCCAGCATCGCTACATCTGCCTTCGGGTTCTGCTTCAGAAGCTCAAATAAGGCATTTTCTCCGTTTGGCATCAGCACATTCGGACTTGCGCCCGCTTCCAGCAGCGCCGTGAGGAATTCCGGCATGCGCATGGTTGCGAAAACGGGATAGAGCGCATCCTTCTTGTTGTTGGCCATAGAAGGAAGATCCGGGTTGGCGCCGAGTTTGAGGAGTTGGAGGAAGTGTTTCATATCCTTGCGGTTAATGCAATCCTGCAGCAGGGTGTTGCCGCACCAGTCGCGGGTATTGAGACTGGCTCCCCACTTCACAAGCAATTCCACCATGCTGTCAGCGCAGTTGAACTTGATGGCTGTCTGCAGCGGGCAGCAGGCGAATTCATTTGTGCGCACATGCAGCAGGTCGGGGGTTGCATCCAGCAGGCGGTTCACCTCGGCCTCGTTGTTGCTGCGTATGGCGGCGGTGAGTGCCTT
>JAGBZE010000013.1 GCA_017628435.1 Akkermansia sp. | reverse complement strand
GGCGAATGCAGATTTCAGAAGTCAGAATGCAGAATTGTGAGTTTGTGTGCGGCGGTTGCCGCACCTGTAAACAAAATTACCTGAGAAATCTCAGGTAATTTTCATTTCTTTGCGCGGCCGCCAGGCTGCGCACTAACTGCTTATTCTGCATTCTGCGTTCTGAAATCTGCATTCCTACAAATCGCCATTTGCAGAGCTTTTAGAAGTTCCCGATTAGCAATCAAGGTTGCGGGTGGAAGACCAGTGGAATTGCTTGCCTGAATACAAAAAACTACCTCTTTTGTGTGCTTTTCTCGCCTTTGAGTATCAAATAACATAAAAATACTGCCAAAAAGGTAGGAAAAATGTGTAATAATGCCATTTTTTTATTGCCAAATGGTCAGGAACAAGGTAATCTGGGCTCAGAAGTAACCAACATAGAAAGGAATACTGACCATGAAGACAACAATGCTGAAGAAAATCGCCCTTTGCCTCATCACCGCCGGCAGCACGCTGGCCATGGTGGGCAATGCCGTGGCGCAGGATGCAAACTGGGCAGACCGCGAAGGCAAGACCCTGCTGATGAAGGCTGCCGACCGTGGTCAGGTGGCTGAGGTGCAGCGTCTGCTGGCCGCCGGGGCTGCGGTGAATGCCAAGGATAATGACGGTGAAACCGCCCTGATGATGGCTGCGGATGACGGCAACGCCGCTGTGGTGAAGCTGCTGCTGGATGCCGGGGCCAATGTGAATGATACCGATGAAGACGGCGAAACCGCCCTGATGTATGCAGCCGACAGCCGCAACGCCGCCACGGTGAAGCTGCTGCTGGAGGCCGGGGCAGAGGTGAATGTCAACGACAACGAAGGCGAGACTGCGCTGATGCGCGCCGCCGATGAGGGCTCAGTGCCCGTGCTGCAGCTGCTTCTTTCTGCCGGAGCCGATGTGAACGCAACCGACAACGAGGGCGAAAGCGCCCTGGATAAGGCTGTGGATGAAGGTAAGCAGCGCGCCGTGCAGGTGCTGCGCGCTGCCGGAGCCCGATAAAATTTGTACGCATAACGCCAACGCGCCGCCCGTCGTCCGGTCTTGCATACGCCGGGCGGCGGGGGAAATAATTCTGAATTTTCGATGTAGAATTTTTAATGTATTCAAATCCGCGGGCTAACGCCCGCCTGAATTCAAAAACTTCGTACCTCCTACTTCGCGCGTCGTGCTTTTGCGAGTGTCAGTTTTTCCTATACTGGCGTGCAAAATAACTGTTTTGTCTTTACAAGGTGCGGGAGCGGGCGTATAAAAAACTTCAGCCATGCATGCTCCAAGTATTGTAAGCTCGCTGAAGGAATATAATCGCAAGACCTTTTTCTCCGACCTGGGTGCCGGCTTAACCGTGGGCGTAGTAGCCCTGCCACTCGCCATGGCCTTTGCCATAGCCTGCGGCAGCAGCTCCATCACCCCCTCCACCGGCCTTATCACCGCGGTGGTGGCAGGTTTCCTCATCTCCCTGTTGGGTGGCAGTAAATACCAGATTGGCGGCCCCACAGGTGCCTTTGTGGTGCTGATTTCCGGCGTGGTGGGTAGTTTCGGCTTTCCGGGGTTGATTCTGTGCACCCTGATGGCGGGCATCTTCCTCGTTATTTTCGGCGTGTGCCGCATGGGCTCGCTGATCAAATTCATTCCGTACCCCGTAACCACGGGCTTCACCAGCGGTATTGCCGTCACCATCTTCTGCACGCAGGTGAAGGACCTGCTGGGCCTGCAGATTGACACCGCCGTGCCGGCAGAGTTCATAGCCAAGTGGCAGTGCTATGCAGCGCACTTCCACACTGTGAACTACTGGGCTCTGGGCCTTTCCCTGCTGACCATTGCTGTGATTCTGGTCACCAAGCGCCTGTGCCCCAGAGCCCCCTTCATGCTGGTGGGCATGCTGGTGAGCACCCTGGTGTGCCAGGTGTTCAACCTGCCGGTGGAAACCATCGGCTCCCGCTTCGGTGAGCTCCCGCAGGGGCTTCCCATGCCTTCTCTGCCTGAGATTGACTGGGCAAAGCTGCCGCAGCTGGTGCAGCCCGCCTTTGTGATTGCACTGCTGGCTGCCATTGAATCCCTGCTGAGCGCCAGCGTGGCAGACGGTATGACCGGCTCCCGCCACCATCCGAACACTGAGCTCATCGGCCAGGGCGTGGGCAACATTGCTTCTGCACTCTTTGGCGGCATTCCCGCCACGGGCGCCATTGCCCGCACCGCCACCAACATCCGCGCCGGCGGTAAATCCCCCGTGGCCGGTATCATTCATGCCATCACCCTGCTGCTCATCCTCATGCTGGCCGGGCAGTATGCCGCCATGGTGCCGCTGTCTGCGCTGGCCGGCATTCTGGTCATTGTGTGCTACAACATGGCCGAAATCTCCACCTTCACTCACCTGCTGAAGGGCCCGCGTCAGGACGCCGTGGTGCTTTGCCTCACCTTCATCCTCACCGTGTTGATTGACCTGGTGGTGGCTGTGGAAGTGGGCGTGGTGCTGGCTGCTCTCCTCTTCATTGGCCGCATGGCTCAGATCAGCAATGTGGAGTCCATCTCCCGCGAACTCGAGGGCGAGGACCCCGAGGAGCAGCCCGGACGCTCACGCTACCTGCGCCATGTGCCGGAGAACGTGGAAATCTTCGATGTGCAGGGGCCCTTCTTCTTCGGTGCTGTGGAGCAGTTCAAAG
>JAGBZE010000178.1 GCA_017628435.1 Akkermansia sp. | reverse complement strand
TCAGCGGCCAGGTTAGCCACCGCATCATCACTACCGCCAATCATGGCAGCCATGGTGCTGGGAGCAGCCTGGCAGGCTTCCTCCATGAGGGCACCACGCTTCTGCACAAGCTTCAGGCCATCCTCCATGCTGAAGGTGCCGGCAGCAGCATGGGCCGTGAACTCACCCAGGGAAAGACCGGCAGCAGCCACAGGCTCAATATCCACCAGAGAGCTGAGCACCTTGTAAATAGCCAGACCATGCAGATACAGAGCGGGCTGGCAGTTGCAAGTGCGGGTCAGTTCTTCATCCGGGCCTTCGAACATCACCTTGGTGAGGGAATAACCCAGCGCGGCATCTGCCGCATCCATCATCTCGCGAGCTGCGGGATACGCATCATAGAAATCCTTACCCATGCCCACTTTCTGAGCACCTTGTCCGGGGAAAAGAAGTACTGCTTTCATAGTAAAATAGGCGGCTCCTTACCGCTAACATGCAGCATACACGCAGCAACGCTACCGGTCAAGAAAAATCCACACGCTCTACCGCATCCTTCTGGCGCTTTCAGCAGCAAAAAACACCTTTTTTTCTGTCAGACTGTGAAATTCGGGTTGCCAAGGGGGGACTTTTAGTGTAGACTGAGGCGCTTTTTTGTGCCTGCAAAAAAGTCACCAAAAACAAATATAAACAAACGAACATGAACCCCGAGATATTATTCTGGATAGTGCCGTTTGCTTCCGTCGTCGCGCTGGCATTTGCCGCTAAGTTCTTCTTCGACATGAAGAAGGCCGACGAAGGCAACGACCGAATGAAGGAGATTGCGGGCTACGTGCGCGAAGGCGCCATGGCCTACCTGAAACAGCAGTACAAGATTGTTTCCATCTTCTTCGTGATTATCGCAGTGGTGTTCGGCATCATGGCCTACTACGGCCTGCAGAACAACATTGTTCCCGTCGCCTTCCTCACCGGTGGTATTTTCTCCGGTCTGGCTGGTTTCATCGGCATGAAGACGGCTACATACGCCTCCGGCCGTGTGGCTCAGGCCTGCCGTGACGAAAAGGACGGCCTCAACAAGGGCCTTCAGCTCGCCTTCCGTTCCGGCGCTGTGCTGGGCCTGACCGTGGTGGGCTTCGGTCTGCTCGATATCTCTGCCTGGTACCTGATTCTCGACAACACCGGTCTCGTGGAGGCCGAAGGCATCAGCCGCCTGACGCAGATCACCACCATCATGCTGACCTTCGGCATGGGCGCTTCTCTGCAGGCACTTTTCGCCCGTGTGGGTGGTGGTATCTACACCAAGGCTGCCGACGTAGGCGCTGACCTCGTGGGTAAGACCGAGTACCACTTCAACGAAGACGATCCCCGCAACCCCGCCACCATCGCCGACAACGTGGGCGACAACGTGGGTGACGTGGCCGGCATGGGTGCTGACCTTTACGAATCCTACGCTGGTTCCATCCTGGCTTCCGCCGCTCTGGGTGCAGCCGCTGCTGCCACCGCCGGCTGGGCCTACGAGACCGGCCTGCAGCTGGTCATGGCTCCCATGATCATCGGCGCCATCGGCGCTCTGCTTTCCGTCATCGGTATTTTCCTGGTACGCACCAAGCCCGAGGCTAACCAGACCCAGCTCATGGCTGCTCTGAACTTCGGCATCAACGTTTCCGGCGTACTTATCGCTCTTGCCGCTGCTGGCATCCTGTATGCCCTGGGCATCGAGAACTGGCTGGGCCTCTGGGGCTCCATCGTCATCGGTCTGGTGGTGGGTATCGCCATCGGTAAGGTGACGGAGTACTACACCTCCTTCGAATTCAAGCCGGTGAAGTTCATTGCTGAGAACGCCACCACCGGTCCCGCCACCGTGATTATCTCCGGTATCGGCGTGGGTATGATTTCCACCTGCTGGCCGGTGCTCTTCATCGTGCTCGGCACCATCGGCGCTTATCTCTGCGCTGCTGGTGAGTGGACCTTCTCCGCTCAGAACATGAGCATGGGTCTCTACGGCATCGGTATCGCCGCCGTGGGTATGCTTTCCACCCTGGGTCTCACCCTGGCCACGGACGCTTACGGTCCCATCTCCGACAACGCCGGCGGCAACGCCGAAATGAGCTCCCTGGGCGATGACGTGCGCAGCCGCACCGACGCTCTGGACGCCCTGGGCAACACCACCGCCGCCACTGGTAAGGGCTTCGCCATCGGCTCCGCCGCTCTGACCGCCCTCGCCCTTCTTGCCTCCTACATCGAGGAGCTCAAGATTGCCGCCCTGCACTACGGTGAGACCTTCAAGACCAGCTACTTCGGCGAGCAGGTGCTCAACAGCGCCGACGTGGCCAAGATGAACATCGCCGAATTCATGGCTGCCTTCGACGTAACCCTCATGAACCCCAAGGTTCTGCTTGGTATCTTCATCGGTTCCATGCTTTCCTTCCTGTTCTGCGGTCTGACCATGAACGCCGTGGGCCGCGCCGCCAAGAGCATGGTGGAGGAAGTGCGCCGCCAGCTTAGCGACAAGGACGTATTCGAAGGCCGCAAGAAGGCCGACTACGCCCGATGCGTGGCCATCTCCACCCAGGGTGACCAGCGTGAATTGTTTGTGCCCTCCATGATTGCCGTGATCGTCCCCATCGCAACCGGTCTCATCATGG
>JAGBZE010000177.1 GCA_017628435.1 Akkermansia sp. | reverse complement strand
GTCTGCACCCATGGTCTTGGCCAGGTTCAGCTTGAAGTCGCTCACGTCGGTGATGGTGACGGTGCGGGCACCGGCCTTTTTGCACACGGCGGCAGCCATGGAGCCGATGAGACCAGCGCCGGTAATCAGCACGTCCTCACCCACCAGATCCCAGGAAAGAGCGGTGTGGGTGGCGTTGCCCAGCGGGTCCAGAATGGAAGCAATCTCCATGGGCATATCCTTGTGGATGCGGATGACATTGCTCTGGGGAATGGAAAGATACTCGGCAAAGCAGCCGGCGCGGTTCACGCCCACGCCCTGAGTGTTCGGGCAGAGGTGGAAGAGACCCTTGCGGCAGTTGCGGCAGTGACCGCACACAATGTGACCCTCACCGGAAACAACATCTCCCGGCTTGTACTCGGTCACGGCAGAGCCCACGCGCTCGATGACACCGCAGAACTCGTGGCCCACGTGCATACCTACGGGGATAGTCTGCTGGGCCCAGGCATCCCAGTTCCAGATGTGCAGGTCCGTGCCGCAGATGGCGGTCTTGTAAATCTTGATGAGAACATCATTTGCACCGACTTCAGGCATCGGCACATCCATCAGCTCCAGGCCGGGTCCGGCTACAGTTTTGACGAGGGCTTTCATTTCGGGGCGAAACTATACTCCCGCCCGGTATTTCAAGCAAGCCAAATTTCTGTATGTGACATAGAAAAGGGGCTATGCTGACACGCCCGCACCATCGCGCGCGCGTGAAAAAGAGAAAATCTTGACACGGCGGAGTATTTGCGCTATGGTAGCGCGCGTTATGGCAGGTCTCATCATTGCGCCCAAGGCGCGTATTTTCCACGGTCACGACTGGGTGTATGGCACAGAGGTTCGCACGGTATTTGGTAACCCGAAGCCCGGCGATGTGGTGTTGCTGAAAGATCAGCGCGACCGTTATCTGGGCTCTGCCATGTATAATCCGCATTCCCAGATTGTGGCTCGCCGCTTCTCCCGCCGCAAGCAGGACCTGGACCGCGATTTCTTTGCCCGCCGCATTTCCCAGGCTGCCATGCTGCGCGAGCGCTGGCTGCCGGGTGAGGAGATGATGCGCCGGGTGTGGAGCGAGAGCGATGGCCTGCCCGGTCTTATCATCGACCGCTATGCCGATGTGCTGGTGGTGCAGACGCTGACCATGGCCATGTACCAGCGTCTGGGGCTCATCAAGGACATTCTGGGCGATTTGTTCAACCCTCGCAGCATCATTGTGCGCAATGACTCCCCTATGCTGGTGGCAGAGGGCATTGAGCAGGAAACATATGTGGCCCATGGTGAGCAGCCTGAGCCCTTTGTGGCCAGTGGCCGCGGTATCAAGTTCATGATTGACCTGGCCACCGGTCAGAAGACCGGTCTTTACCTCGACCAGCTGCAGAATTACCAGGAGGTGGCCCAGCTGGCACGCGGCCGCCGTGTGCTGGATTGCTTCTGCAACCAGGGTGGCTTTGCGCTGGCCTGCGCCAAGGCCGGTGCCGCCAGCGTAACGGCTGTGGATATTTCTGAGGATGCAATCGCTTCTGTTCGTAAGAATGCTGAGCTGAACGGCCTGCAGATTGAGGCCATTGCAGAGAACGCTTTCGATTTCCTGAAGCGTGAGAGTGATAAGGTGCGCAATGGTGCCGACCCGAAGTGGGACCTCATCATTCTCGACCCGCCCAGCTTCACACGCAACAAGAAGAGCCTGAACGGCGCCCTGCGCGGTTACAAGGAAATCCACCTGCGCGCCATGCAGATGCTGCCGGTGGGTGGTGTGCTTTCCACCTTCAGCTGCTCTCACCACATCAGTGCTGATTTGTTCAAGCAGACCATCGGCGAGGCTGCTGTGGACGGTCACTGCACGTTGCGCCAGACGCATATGCACGGCCAGAGCCCGGATCACCCCATTCTCCTCAATATCCCGGAGACGGAGTACCTTAAGGGCTTCTCCTTTGAAATGGTGCCCGGCCGTTAAGCTTGAACCAGGCCATGAGCGGAATGGTGTATACCGAGGCGCTTCTGGGGTTCCTCGTGGTGCGCTATTTCGCTCGGATTGTGGTCAGATTTGTCGAACAGGGGAAGATTTCAGCATGGCAGTGCAGGGTTGCCCGCGGAACCCGCACCGCTTCTTCCCGCCGTGGCCGGGGCTTCTGCAGCCTTGATACGCTTGTGCGAGTGTTGGAAATCCAGGTAGAGGCAATATTGAGGATTGAAAATGCCGGAAAAAAACGGATAGCTGGAAAAGAGCTTGACGGAGCGGGATGTAGTGGGATAGAGTATGGCGATTGTCCGGATATGAAAATTCGTAGTTTAGCGTGGATGGGTGCGGGGCTGTTTCTGGCTGGTGTGGCAGGGGCCGCAGTTGTGTGTCGCCGTAAGGGGGAACGCGAACTTCCTCCGGAGCCTGGTGAAACGCGTGAACATGCAGAGCTGAGGCGGATTATGGAACAATCTGCCGCGTATAACGATACACTTTATGCGAAGATGCAGAAGCTTGCAGAGGAGGTTGCTCCCGCTGTCCGTTCATCCATAGTGGCAGAACTGACCGCGCAGAACAAAAAAGGGCGTATGGAGATTGATCAGATGCGTGAGACATTGCAGACTCATCTTGCCACGCAGGGGCGTACTTTTGCTGATGTGGATGGTTTTGCGGAGCTTATCAGCGAATACCGCGGCATTACGCTTGCGCAGCAGAAGCGACATCTGGAATTGTATCAGCGTGTAAGAAAGCTGGAGAATGTTCCGTCTACGCCGGAGCTACACGCATACCTGAAGCTGGGATTTAAGGAAACGGAACAGTTGCACGCCGACACAGAACGGCAGTTGATGAAAGCCGCCGCAGAACAGCGTGAACTGATGCTGCGGGCTGGACGGGTGCTGAGCTCTGTTGTGAATGCTGATTATGCACTTAAGGCAACTGAGGAGCTTAATGCGCTGGGTGATAGTTATATGCAGCTTTCTGCCCGGATTAAATTGTATAAGGAGGATGATGCAGCAGGTGCGGTGGCAGCTGTGGCGGAATTGCGTTCCCTCTATGCTGCTTTATTGCCTATGCTGCAGACGCATGCGAAGCGCCTGCGTGAGGCTGCTTTCTTTGATTGCGATGGCTTGCGTGATGTGGTGGAGCGTATGTTGCCGGAAAAATTGTGACAGAAGATGGACTAAATCCTGAATTCAGAGACTTGTGGACTTGCAAGGGGCTTGTTCTTGTGATAGGATTAACACGTTAGCGTAATATAGATATGCTTGAAGCACGGAATATCTGTTTGGAGGTAGATAACGATGGGGAGAGTCTCTTTCTGCTCAACGATGTGAATTTCTGTATTC
>JAGBZE010000176.1 GCA_017628435.1 Akkermansia sp. | reverse complement strand
GGTGAAGTTGCGCGGGTTGATTTCGTTGCGGAAAGACTTACCGATCTGGGCGATACCGAAGGGAATCTTGTTGCGGGAGGAATCGAGAATGTTCTTGTACTGGCAGAAGATGCTCTGGGCTGTCTCCGGACGCAGCCAGCCGGTGCTGGCGGGGTCGTTCTCATCGGAGGTGGCACCGATGGTGGTCTTGAACATCAGGTTGAAGGAGCGGGCCTCCGTCACCAGAGAACCATTGGCCGGGTTGTAGCGCACAGAGTCGGTCACCTCCTCGGTGCTTTCCTCGATGAGCTCCAGGTCAGCAGGCTGGGTGCCCTTGCCGGCAATCTGGCTGTAGTACTGCAGCGCACCCTTGCGGGCATTCTTAGCGCTCTTCTCATCGGTACCCTCCACCAGCATGGAGAACTCCTTCTTCGTGCTCCAGGAGCCATCCTTGCGGGCAGCGCCCTTCCACCAGTAGGCTACGCCGCTCTGAGCCGGAATCTGGTCGGCACGCAGGCGTTCCTTGGTGAGCAGGCAGTCGCACAGCGGGTCGCAGAAACCACCCACATGACCAGATGCCACCAGCACCGAGTTGTGCGTGAGAATGGAGCCATCCATACCCACGATATCCGGGCGCTCCTGCACATGGACACGCCACCAGTAATCTTTCAGATTGCGCTTGAGCTCAACGCCCAGGGGACCGTAGTCCCAGCAACCGTTCAAGCCACCATAGATTTCTGCGGCCTGAAAAATGAACCCTCTGCGCTTGCAAAGGCTGACGATTTTTTCCATGCGGACGGGATCAGTCTGTGTACGGTCTGCCATAACGCGGGATATTCTACTATAAAACAAGTGATTTGCAAGCCCAAAAGCATAACACAACACTGCGGGCCGCAGGCACGCAATTCAGACCAGCCACCGGCTGGATTTAGACCGATAGGATTTCATTCCTCCGCCAGGAGGAATTTCACTGTCCGCCGTTCAGGCGGACAATGCAAGTGTGACTAATTCTATTTCTGGCGGCCGCATGGCCGCGGAAAATGAAACTAAATCTTTACATACAATCAAAAATTCCGTATAACGTAACACCATGGAAAAAGACAGACTTCGCCATGCGGCTATTTCCCTATCAGTTCGACTTGTCCAGCTCTATGACCAGATTGCGCGTCGCTCGTTTCTGAAGAACCAGCTGGCGCGTGCCGGCACAAGTATTGGTGCTAATCTGTTTGAGGCCCGCTATGCAGAAAGCCCCGATGATTTTGTCCACAAACTACGCATATCACTCAAGGAATGCCATGAATGTGAATACTGGCTGGAAGTTCTCGCAACGGCATGTCCGGAGCTCGCCACGACTGCTGAATCATTGCGCAGGGATGCCGGGTCTATCCGTCGCATGTTGATTTCCTCTATCAATACAAGATTGAACTCAATGAAAGAGGAATAATCCGCAGCTGTCGCTGCGCAGAAGAAATCAGTTCAACTACATTGTCCGCCTGAACGGCGGACAATGAAATTCCTCCCCTTGGGAGGAATGAAATCCTGGCAGTCTAAATCCAGCCTGCGGCTGGTCTAAATTGCGTGCCTGCGGCCCGCAGTGTCTTACAACACATAAGTACTGATAACCCTGCACAGCTCGCGGATATCACATCCACCACGCAGCTCAAAGCGGATATGCCCTATACCGCTGTAGAACAAATCCAGCTCGCAGTCGAGGTCGAAAGTACCGGCGGTCTCGATGGAATAGGCCTGAATCTTGCTGTAAGGCAGCGAGGTGAAATCAACCTTCTTGCCGGTGATACCCTGCACGTTCATGGCAATCACGCGCTTGTTGGTGAACACCACAGCATCGCGGATGGCCTTGAAGGCAGCCACGACATACTCACCCTCTATCAACAACGGTGCCACTCGCCCCATCTGGGATTCGGGGTCCACCGGCGATAACTTGAACAGGCTTCCATTTTCAAAATCAATCATATGATAAGGCAGTAGTTAAATGTTATTAAGCTGAGAAACTTCCGTCATCTGCGGGGTAGCATCGCCGGGGATGGCCCATATAAGCTCATGCAGCCCCGCCTCCAGGCGATACAGCACCAGAGCATTAAAATCCTGTCCCTTGCCGCCACCGGCATGCGCCACAGCCGTCCCCTGGCGTCCCTGTGTAATGAGCTGAGCCCCCTGATAATTTCTCAGCGTGACCAACACGGCATAGATACCACGCTGCGGGGCATTCAGCACCAGATGCGTAGCCAGAAAGCCCTCTGTGTTCGACTTCCGCCAACGGAGGGCATGCTTCTGCGGGTTGCGCTGGGCATGGTGAAGCCCCGGAGTGGCGGTGCGGTACTGACGGCGCACCTCGCGCTCCTTCCAAGCCTTGCGGATAACGCCAATCGTCACAAAAACAAGCACCAGCAGCCCCGCACTCACCCAGCTGTAAACAGCCATAGCCGATGCCGCCTCGCTTCCCCAGAACAAAATACCCACCAAGGCAGCACAAAAAGCAAGGGTAATCCCCATACCCACCTTGAACCCGAACACCATGCCGGGGAACAGTAGGAACAGAATCAGATAACGCAGAAAGAAACGCAGGTTCAGCGGCGTGCTCTGCAGCAAATCACGGCGCAGCACCTGCTCGCTGAGCTTCAGGAGCTGCTCCTGAGTGGTATGGGCATCAATCTTCACGCGCAGGAGTTTACCACATTTCGCCCTGTCCCGCAAGCGCGAATCAGCGGAAACAGAACTTGATACGCGAAGCCGTTACACTTTGAACACTCACACGCAGCCGATGACAGCCAGCTTCCAGGCGATACGCCGCATAATCCGCAGACACAAGCGCCGGAATATGCTCCGATTCCGACATACAGGCGCGTTCATCGAGCTGCACCTCAGCCTTCTCATCCTCCCCCTGCACATGAGAACTGAGCACATACACACCGCGAGTGGGCACCTGAACCACAATCTCCCGGCTGCAGCTCTCACCTTCCCCAAAATGCAGCTCAACCTGTGCGCCGGGAGTCAATTCCGCAGGCTCATCATCAGATGAAGAAATGAAGGCGCAGCCCCTCCGGTACCGAATAACAGCAAATACAAAGCTCACCAGCACTGACACCAGAACATCCAACACTGACCAGACAAGCCAGATACATAAATAGGCATCCAGAGCCTCCGGGCTACTCCACATCCAGAGATACGCAGCCACAGCAGCCAGCACAACAGTGCCCAGCACCCCCATGACCGACCCCAATATGGCAGCCGGCATGAAGAGATACACCAACACCCAGATACCCACCATGGCGATATTCAGCGGAGACCCTGCCAATAATCCCTGGCGCAATGCCTGATTCGTACATTGCATCAATTCATCCTGAGTTCTGGCGGCGGTGAGTTTCATAACGAAAAAAACAGAAAGCACCAACACTTGCAGGCGTTGGTGCTTTCATTCAGCGGAGCGGGGGGGATTCGAACCCCCGGTACTGTTTAACGCAGTACGTCCATTTAGCAAACGGGTGCTTTCAGCCTCTCAGCCACCGCTCCAAATGCTGTGTGCCGCCAACAATACCAGCTCACCCGTATTTCGTCAACACCTTTTTGTATCATTTTTCCACTTTTCTTAAAAAAATGACACCATCCCCCTCCCTCGCGCACTTTAGGATTGACTCTGCCAGTCGATTGCATAAAATATCCCGCGTTATGAAGAAACCCGTAACTGTGACCGTGACCGGCGCCGCCGGCAACATTTCCTATTCCCTTCTGTTCCGCATTGCAGCCGGTGAAATGCTGGGTGCTGATCAGCCCGTTATCCTGAAGCTCCTCGAAATCACCCCCTGCCTGGAGAAGCTGCAGGGTGTGGTGATGGAGCTCGAGGACTGCGCCTTCCCGCTGGTGAAGGAAATCGTGGCTACCGACGATCCCGCTGTGGCTTTCAAGGACGCCGACTGGTGCATGCTGGTGGGTTCCGTGCCCCGCAAGGCCGGTATGGAACGTAAGGATCTGCTCTCCATCAACGGCAAGGTATTCGTAGGCCAGGGCAAGGCTATCGCCGAGAACGCAGCCCCCGGCTGCCGCGTATTCGTGGTGGGCAACCCCTGCAACACCAACTGCCTCATCGCCCTGCACAACGCCACCGGCATGCCCAAGGAAAACTTCTTCGCCATGACCCAGCTCGATGAATACCGCGCCAAGAGCCAGCTCGCTGCCAAGGCCGGTGTGCACGTGACCGAGGTGACCAACATGACCATCTGGGGCAACCACTCCGCCACCCAGTACCCGGACTTCACCAACGCCAAGATCGGTGGCAAGCCCGTGACCGAGGTCATCTCCGACATCGAATGGCTCAAGACCGACTTCATCAAGACCGTGCAGCAGCGCGGCGCCGCCATCATCCAGGCCCGCGGCCTTTCCTCCGCTGCCTCCGCAGCCAACGCCGCCCTGATGACCGTGAAGAACCTGACCACCCCCACCGCCGAGGGCGACTGGTTCTCCGTGGCTTCCTACACCGACGGCACCAAGTACGGTCTGCCCGCCGGCATCATCTGCTCCCAGCCCACCCGCACCAATGCGGACGGCACCTACAGCATCGTTGAGGGTCTGCCCATCGACGAGTTCTCCCGCGCCAAGATCGACGCTTCCTGCGCCGAGCTGCTCGAGGAACGCGCTGAGGTTCTGGGCGAGTAAAAGATACCGCACAAAAGCTTAGCAAAACCGGTTTCTGCATCATGCAGGAACCGGTTTTTCAATTCAGATTTCAGAAGCCAGAAATCAGAATAATAAGCTCGAGTGTGGCTTTCGCCACACCGGATAACAAAACCGCCTGAGAAATATCTCAGGCGGTTTTCTCTACCCGGCACAGCGGAAGCTGTGTCCTATAGTGATATTCTGCGTTCTGACTTCTGAAATCTGCATTTCCCCTCGCCTTGTGTCATAGCAGGTGGCCATCGTGTCTTGCCTACTTGACTCTCACGCGTGCATATGTTACAGTGCCCCATAAGCACAATTATGGGTAAGACATTATACCAAAAAGTATGGGATGCGCACACAGTCGGCACACTGCCGGATGGGCGCACGCAGCTGTTCATAGCCACCATGTACCTGCACGAGGTGACCTCGCCGCAGGCCTTTGCCATGCTGCGCGAGCTGAAGCTACCCGTACTCCACCCGGAACGCCTTTTCGCCACGGTGGACCACATCATCCCCACCGATAACCAGAGCGAACCCTTTGCCGACCCCCGCGCTGCAGCCATGCTCAACGAGCTGCGCCGCAACTGCCAGGAAAACAACATCCGCTTCTTCGACCTGCCGAGCGGCCGCCAGGGCATCGTGCACATGGTAGGCCCGGAATTGGGCATCACCCAGCCCGGCATGACCATCGTCTGCGGCGATTCCCACACCGCCACCCACGGCGCTGTGGGCAGCATTGCCATGGGCATCGGCACCACCCAGGTGCGCGACGTGCTGGCCACACAGACCCTGGCCATGAGCCCGCTGAAGGTGCGCAACGTGCGCGTGGAAGGCACCCTGCGCCCCGGCGTAACCGCCAAGGACGTGGCCCTGCACATCATCGGCAAGCTTGGCGCCAACGGCGGCCTGGGTTATGCCTATGAATTCGGCGGCAGCGCCATTGAATCCATGGATATGGATGGCCGCCTGACCCTCTGCAACCTGGCCATTGAAGGCGCCGCCCGCTGTGGCTACATCAACCCGGACGAAACAACCTTCGAATACCTGAAAGGTCGCCCGTATGCCCCCAAGGGCGAAGCATGGGAGGCCGCCGTGAAACGCTGGAAGAGCTTTGCCTCCGATGCCGACGCCGTGTACGACGACGTGGTCATCATCCCCGCCGAAGAAATCGAGCCGACCGTCACCTGGGGTATCTCCCCGGATATGAACATCGGCATCGGCGGCAGCGTACCTGCCCCGGAGGCAGCCGGCGATGACGAAGGCCGCAAGGCTTACACCACCGCTCTGGAGTACATGAAGCTCACCCCCGGCCAGCCCATCAAGGGACTTCCTGTGGATGTGGTCTTCATCGGCTCCTGCACGAACGGCCACATCACCGATTTCCGCGCCGTCGCCCCCTACCTGAAGGGTCGCAAGGTGAAGCCGGGTATCAAGGCCCTGGCCGTTCCGGGCTCCCAGATGACCGCCGTGCAGTGCGAGGAAGAAGGCATTGCCCAGATTTTCCGCGATGCCGGCTTCGAGTGGCGACTTCCCGGGTGCTCCATGTGCCTGGCCATGAACCCGGACAAACTGGTGGGCGACCAGATCTGCGCCAGCACCAGCAACCGCAATTTCAAAGGTCGCCAGGGCAGCCCCACGGGCCGCACCCTGCTCATGAGCCCCATCATGGCCGCCGCAGCCGCCGTCACCGGCACCGTGGCCGATGCCCGCGAAGTGTTCGACATTCAGTAACCCATAACCTTTCTACAACACATGCCTCTTACCAAGATTATCAGCATCAGCGGCAAGGCCGTTCCCGTGGCCGGGGCGGATATGGATACTGACCGCATCATCCCCGCACGCTTCCTCAAGTGCATCACCTTCGATGAACTGGCAGGCACCATGTTCTATGATGAGCGTTTCAACGCCGACGGCAGCAGCAAGGGCCACCCCATCGATGCCCCGCAGCACGCCGGTGCCTCCATCATTCTGGGTGGCGAGAACTTCGGCTGCGGCTCCTCCCG
>JAGBZE010000012.1 GCA_017628435.1 Akkermansia sp. | reverse complement strand
TCAGCAAAGTCAGTTTCGCTACGGGTGTAGCGTAGAACTGCTAGCGTCGACGGATCGAGGCGTGTTTGATTGTCCAAGGATGATGTAAACTTTTCCCTATTCAGCAGAACGTCGCCGGTGCTAAGTGAAATCACGGCTCTTCGAGTCTTTGCATGGTATGGATGATGTGTTGTCCGGGTGTTAGTCGCTGATTTTTAATTCGTGAATCGCGAATCAAGAATCGTAAATCCGCACGTCCTAAATCCTTGGGACACACGTAAGCTGTTGTCCGGTGTCCGCATTTGACCTTGCGTTGTCTCATTGATTCTGGTAGGATGAAGCCCGGAGCAGAAGTCTGAGGTTGCTCCCGGTATCGAAAATCAAACAGAACGTATCTGCAAACAGTCTAAGAAATCAAGGAGAAACTGGTGCTTCAGGCTGTGATCGCCGTCAGGAATGGAACTTCAGTAGATTAGGAACTAAATTATGACAAGACTTTTGAAGAAGATTGCCCCCCAGAGTGAGGACTCCTCCACTCGCCAGCAAAGCGTGGCCAGTGTCATGCTGGGTATTGGCCTGCTCGGGGTTATTGCTTTATGTTTCATTGCCTGTTCCATGGCCGACAATGTGTGGAATGCCGCTTTCCGGGTTATCTGGCTCCTGCTCACCTCCGTAGGGCTTATCCTGCTTGCGTATCTCTCCCGTTTGCCGGTGCAGCTTACCGTGCGCCGCATGCTTCTGCTGGCCAGCATTATAGTGGCACAGCTCATCATCACGAATGGAGTCTGCTCCCTGAAGGGAATGATTCCCGGTTTTTACATGCAGGGGCAGGTACTGCTCTGGCTGCCGTATGCGCTGGGCCCCACCATTCTTGCCGTGATGATTGGCCGCCGCCTTGGCGCTTTCACCGCACTATGCTGCACTATTTTCGGTGTTGCCATGTTCCCGGAGGGTACGGACCCCGCTGTGATTCTGAATTACAGCGCCGTGAGCTTTGTGACTGGCACCGTGTGCGCTCTGGTATCCGGCCGAGTTCACAAACGCGAGCATATCCTGCGTGCCGGTTTTGTCGCCAGTGCTATTGTGTTTGCTTCTGTTTATCTGCTGCTGGGGTTGGAGGCGGTCGGTACCAATGAAAAAATAGCTCTACGAGGTCTGCACGGCGGATTTAATCTGAGTGGATTTACCTTGGAGCTGGCTATCACCGTAGGAGTCAACTTTGTGCTTGCTGCTCTCATCGGCGGCATGATGCCCGCACTGGAGCGTCTGTTCAACATATCCACCCCCATCACCTGGCTGGAATGGGCTGATATGAACCACCCGCTCCTGAAAAAACTACAGATAGTAGCACCCGGTACCTTCCACCATAGTTTGCTGGTGCAGCGTTTGTCTGAGGCCGGAGCTGAGGCCATTGGGGCCGATGTGACCCGCGCGGGTGTGTGCGGTCTCTATCACGACATTGGCAAAATCTCCAATCCCCAGTATTTTGCTGAGAATATTCCAGACCCGACCAACACTCCGCATGCTGCTCTCACTCCGGAGGCCAGTGCGCGTATTATCACCGGTCATGTAACCGAGGGGGTGGAGCTGGCAGAATCTCACGGCCTGAATATCCGTATCATCAACGTTATCCGTGAGCATCACGGTGTTTCCACGGCCTATTTCTTCTATCGCAAGGCCCTGGATCAGTACGAGGAGGAAAAGTCTAAGTTCGAGGAAGGGCTCATAGATACCTGCCCGGAGGAGGTTGATAAGTCTATCTTCACCTACAAGGGCCCGATTCCTCAAACCCGCGAGAGCGGTATTGTGAGCATGGCAGATGCCGTGGAAAGCGCCACTCGCTCCCTTCAGCACCCTACGGAGGAGGATATCCGCAACATGATCAGCGGTATCTTCAAGGGACGTATTCTGGATGGACACCTGCAGGATTGCGGCCTGACCCTGGGCGAAATCGAAAAACTGAAGGAATCTTTCTTTGCAACCATCCGCACGATGCATCACAGCCGTATAGCATACCCCAGGCCCAAGGCAGATGATGCCACTGCGGCTGTGATTGAGCTGCGTAAGGCTGAGCAGAAGCAGGAGCCCTGATGAAACGCCACATCCGCAGTATCTCCATGGTGCTCGCCTTTCTGGTGGGCGGTATATTTCATAAGCAGCTTTCACCGCTGGGTTGCTGGCTGCCGGCCAGTGTTGCCCTCATGCTCAGCATTACCTTTCTGGGAATAGATACCTCTCGACTCAAGCCGCAGCGTATGCACCTCTGGTTGCTGCTGGGAATTCAGCTCATCGGCATAAGCCTCTGGGCGTTTGCCCGTGTTTTGGGGTATCCGGTGCTTGCAGAGTCCTTGTTCTTCTGCGGGATTGCTCCAGTGGCAATAGCGGCACCGGTTATTGTGAACCTGCTTAAGGGCAACGTGGAATTCACCACAACTGCCATGGTGCTCAGCCAGATAGTCTTCGGCCTGCTGATGCCCTTGCTCATGCCCCTGGTGGTGCAGGTGGAGGGCTTCTGCTATATCGAACTGGCCGCAGAGGTGGCCATGCAGCTGGCTACGGTGCTGGGTATTCCTGCCCTTATTGCCATAGTGCTGCGACTGGTATACCCCCCTTGTAAGGCTTGGACGTCCAGTCTCCGGGATGTCTCGCTGGGCATCTGGATTATCAACCTGACCATTATCGCAGGCGTAGGCACCCAGCGCGTGCTGGCCATGGATATCAGCTGGTGGAATATGCTGCCGCTGGTGCTGGGTTCTCTCATTGTTTGCATTACCGGCTTTGTTGCAGGGTATAAGCTCGGCCCCCGTGGGCTGAAACGTGAATGCTCCCAGTGTCTTGGGCAGAAGAATACCATTCTTACTCTCTATATTGCCAGCCAGTGGTATGTACACCCGCTTGCCTACATAGGTCCGGCATTTTACGTGTTCTTTCATAACATTGCCAATGCTCTTCAGATTGCCCTCGCTAACAGGGAAGCATCACGCCGGAAATAGCCACTTGATTCTGTGTCCGCCAGCAATTTTGCGACCATCTGCGACCCAAACCCGAATTCGACACGCGCAGCAAAAATTAATAACCTCCTAAACCGATAAGATTTAGGAGGTTATAAAAATGAAGCTACCGAGCCATCAGCTTGGAAAAGTTTTGACCGGAAATCGCGTTTTTTGCTTTCGATACGTTCACTCTAAGCAAACGAGGAAAAAGATTGCAATGTATTGGATAGAAGTCTCTTGTGAAAGAGGCTCCATAATTTGGGAGACTGTCACATCGCTTGTAAGAGGTCATGGCAAATGAAATACAGCATTAGAGATTAAGGATTTATCTTCTGTTCAGCGTGCATCTGACCGGAGCGTTTACACTTGAACGCATTTAAGGGAATTCTTCCGATGTAGCAACAAGACAACAAACCCTCTTCAGCTGGTCTTGAACAGGATGTGGATATGTGGTAGAATGCTCATGCTTTTCCGCCGACATGCCGCATGGCGGGTGTCTACGTGCACCGTCAGCGGGAAGTAAGCCAGTCCTTACCGCTGATGGTAACGTAGCCGCAAGGATACGGAACAGCAGCTAACCATGGCTGGTGGAAAGGAGTTCTGTTTCATGAATCTGAGAAATGGAATCGAGCTGTTAGTGCTTATCCTGAAGATTGTTCTCTTCATTATGAGCCTCTAATGGCGAGTACGCACTCCTGCAGCAACAGGGGTGCGTGCGTTCCTTCCTCTTTTTTTCTGATTTTTAAGTCCGAAAGCTTGACAAAATCGACCATTTTTCTATAATAAGGGCATCCAAGATTCCTCAGATTCATTTTGGACTCTTTTCCGCGAGCTGACTAGTTGCTGATGGTCAGCTCGCTTTCTTTGTATGACCAACGCGATATGCGCACTGCGAGGAAAGTCCGCTCAGAGACACCAACCAAGCTGCACTTGGGCAGAGCATGGCAGGAACAAGCCGGGCCGGGGTATCGCTATTTCCTCGTGTTCCAGGACAAGGATATCAGCATGACCGGGGCGAACCCCATGAGCGAGTTCCTCAAGATTCTGGCCGAACTGTAACCAACGCACAAAACACCACCTTGCAGCACATGACCCGCACACGGCAGACCAGGACGGAGGCCCCACCCGTTGCAACCCGGTTTAACGATTTTCAACACTAACAACTTGCCGAGACTCCCGGATTCTGGTAACATGACACCGTAACAAATACACATTTTCCACACTATGAATCTGAGACCTTTAGTATGTTCTGTGCTAGTGGCTGCTGCCGCTCTGAGCGGTGCTGCGGAGCCCCGTTCCGAACAGCCGTTGCAGATGGCTTCTCCAGCGGCATCATTAGATGCGGCGTTTCACGAGGCCGTGCTCAAGTGTTTTCATTCTCACCGCTATGATGATTCGGCCATGCGGGAACTACTTCGCCAAGGGGCTGATGTGAATGCGGTGGATGCCGAGGGGAATAATGCGCTGATGCTGCTCATCAAGGCCGCAGACGGTCATAGCGAATACCGAATCAGGAAAGAACTTTTTGAGTTTCTCCGCGATGCGGGGATTGACCTGCATGCCCGCAATAAGGCCGGCTTGAATGCCGCAGAACTAAACTACTGCCTGTATTGTCCCTACGAGTTTCTGAAAAAGGAATTTGAACAAGCAGGCGTTCCGGTATGCCCGGGAGCGCAGCTCTCTGCCGCTGCGGCCAGAAGTGATGTAGCAGAGGTAGAGCGACTGTTGCAGGCCGGGGCTAATCCGAATTTCAACCGCGCCTGTGCTCTGTCTCAATGCATGGGGATTATAACAGACGGCCCCAAAAAGAACGAGGTCATCATCGCAGCCCTGTTGCTGCAGGCCGGGGCAGATCCGAACATGGGAGGAGATTCCCTGATGACTCGTGCGGTGCTCAGTGACTATTCTGAAGAATTGGTGCCTCTGCTCTTGCTGCACGGGTTCCGTGTGCGGGATTTCGATGAGGAAACTACCAGCCGATGGATGGAGCATCTACTGGTGCATCGTTCCCCTGCTAAGGTAAAAACCGTCAATCTGCTCATCTGCCATGGCGCAGTTCTGAATGATGAAAGCTGGTACACACCCTACTTCTGTGATTTGGTCACAGATGGCAACGGCAGCTATCAGGATATGCAGCTTGCTCGCCATCTTATCGAATTAGGGCTGGATGCCACCCGAAAAAACGAGGACGGCAAAACCGCCAGTATGCTGGCGCGGGAGAAGAATCTAGGCTGGGGTATCCGGCAGATTCTGGAGAATCCGCAGGCCGTGCTGGCAGAGCTGCAGCAAAAGGCACAGGTAGTGGATGAAGCCGGGCGCACACAGCTGATGCAGGCCATGGCAGACCCTCACCAACCCGCCATTGAGGTATACAAATGGCTCCGCGCCGGGGTGGATGTGAATGCGCGAGATACTCAGGGGCGAACCGCCCTTTTCTACATCAACTCCTTCTGCCCGCAGAAAGACCTGAAAGCGAAGCTGCTCATTGAAGCCAGGGCAGATGTGAACGCCCGCGATGCGCAGGGGCTCACCCCGCTGCTGGCGCTGCCGTATGTGCATGACCTCCGGATACCGCAGCAGCATTCCTGCGCACCCATCATCCGCCTGCTGGCAGAGGCCGGGGCAGATCTGAATGCCTGCGATAAGGATGGCTACACGCGCCTGGAGCTTATGCTGCGCCGCGGAAATCTGAGTCTGCCGGATTGGGAATGCGTGCAGCTGCTCCAACGGCTCGGCTGCTCTCCCCGCCCCGAAAGATTGAATAAATAAGCCAAGCCCCTCCTGCGAGGCCATGACCCGCACCCGGCAGACCAAGGGCTCCACTTCGAGCAAATCCTCCCCCTGCAGTCTGTTTTTGCGCCATCGGCAACAAAAATACAGGCAACGCGCAACGATATACCCGTCTCGGGCTTCTAATTATTAGAAAATCCCCACTTTCTGCAATTTTTTGTTGCGGATTCGGTGCCGGGAAATATTATCTTATGTAAAGGAGATAGAGAATGAAACTCTTGACAAAGAAAAACGCAGCGCTTGTTCTGCAATTGCTCACGGTAGCCGGTGTTCTTATCGGCATGGGTGCCGGATTGCTCATAGTTAACGAAATGACAGATGTTTATATGCTGGATGGTGTTTTGTATACCATGCAGCCGGGGGAACAGTTCAAAGCGATGCATGATGCGGTTCACGAATTGATTGACGATAGTATCGTCTACTGCATTGTTGCCGCTTTTGCTCTGACTATCTCCTTTATCACTGGGGTGGCGTCCTTTATATTGACATGTTTCCTGAAGACTTCTCCTGAGCAGTCAGTCAAAAAGCTTTAATTTCCCATGACCATGCCCCCGTTCCACAAAATCCTGACCACTACAGCCCTCTGCCTTGCGGCGCTGGGGGTGAATAGCTGCGTAAGTCAGAATTGTCGGAGTATCTGGCGCGGGGCTTATGAAGTAGACAAGGTCTGGTGGATAGAAGGGGTGAGAGATAATACTACCCCTATTTACCGCTACAATGGAGACTATTTTGTTCTGGGTAAAATGGGACCGGCAAAAGGCACGCTGAATTCTC
>JAGBZE010000175.1 GCA_017628435.1 Akkermansia sp. | reverse complement strand
TGATAGAAAGCCACCTGAATTTATGATTCCGGTGTGAGGGGAACTGCAACCTTCAAAATCTCGCGTTTTAGTATGACAAAACACACGATTGCTCGCTGTGCTCGGGGTTCTGAATCGATTTATTGCTCTTTCTCAGAGTTTCGCCGCCAAGGCGGCTGCACTCTGGGCTACTGGCTGCCACCCGCTGGTGCGGGTTCTGAATAGAGCACGCGGCTGCGCCGCGTGGGGCGAAAACGAACGAAAACGCGCCTGAGGGCGCGAATGAAAGCACAAACGTGCCGTTTGTGCATGAAAGGTGAAAACGCGCCTTGCGGCGCGTGAATGGGACTGGCTTCGAATGCTCGATTGACAATAATAGCTCTGTCGTTTATAATCTGGAAGATGCTTATTTCACTTTTTTTGCATAGGGGAAGGATTCTGTTGCTTGCTGCGTGGGCTATGTCTCTGGTGGCCTGTCATGCGTATTTATATACTGAAGTGATGAACGATAGCCCGCAGTCTTGCCGGATTAGCTGCGGGGAGTATTCTAATGTTCTGAAGCCGGGAGAGACTATGGATTGGCCTTTGTATCTGCCTGATAATGATATGCCTGTGGAGATTTATCAAGGAATGCATGGAGATTTGGCTGTGCGTAATTTCGATAATTTTCGACAGATGGCCCAGTGGGAGAGCGGGCGACTTTGGTCAACTTTTTATGTGATTCCATATGTACGCGGAACGCTCGTCCTTTGTCATGACGACGCAGGGCGTTTGACCTGGAGGAAGAAATAGTGCGAGGCAGGCATTTCCTAGTAGGACAAAAAAGCCGGGGGAGAGAATTCATTTTTCTTGCGTGTAATATCATTCTATGATATTTATAAGTCTCAAATGATTGCAAAGGCTGCACAGTGGATTGGCATGCGCCGTAAGCAGGAGGACGCCTATGTGGTGAAGTTCTTCCCGGATGGTGTGCTCGCTGTGGTGTGCGATGGTATGGGCGGGCATCATGATGGTGCTATGGCTTCAACTCTCGCAACGGAGGCATTTTTGCGTTCTTTTGAGAAGAATAAATCTGCAGCGCCAGGAGCTCGTCTGCGTACGGCGCTGGAGGATGCCAATGATGCGGTGCGTGAGTCATTTGAGAGCCGCGGCGTATATGGCGGCACTACTCTGGTGGCGGCGTTTGCCGGGGCTGGTGTGCTGCGTTGGGTGAGTGTGGGTGATTCTGCCTTGTATCTCTGGCGCGGCGGACGTTTGATTCGTCTGAATCAAGATCATTCGTATCGCGATGTGTTCCGCGCTTACATCGGCGCCGGCATGACGGCTCAGGAGGCGCTTCGCCGCGGGCATGTGCTGCGCAGCGCTGTGACTGGTGAACCCTTGGATATGGTGGATGCTCCTGCGATTCCTTACCCCTTGCTGCCGAATGATCGGGTGCTGCTGGCCACGGATGGCTGTGAGGATTTGCTTGCACCGGAGCTGCTGACGAGTGTGGGGCGTAATATTCTGGATAATCGTGAGGGGAGCTTGCCTGTGGCTATCATCGAGGCGTGTCAGGCGATGGATGATCCCTACGCGGATAATACGACGATTGTTTCCATTGACATATAACAAACACTGAATTGTGCAGCGGGGGGAGGTGTCTCTTCTGCATGAACACAATTTGTTTACGCGATGGCTATGCGGATGGCCAGTATGTGTTGCCGCCGTTACCTTACGAATTGACCGCTCTTGAGCCACTGTTGGATGCAGAAACCCTGGATCTGCATCATTCCCGCCACCATGCTGCTTATGTAGCCGGTGCCAATGATGCCGTTGCGAGGATGCGGCGCATTGCCCGGGGCGAGGAATCGGAATCTCTGGTTCCGGCAGTGGCTCGCCAATTAGCCTTCAACCTGGCCGGGCATATGATGCATATGCTTTATTGGGGCAATATGTCGCCGGAGCGCGGGCAGCGCCCCGAATGCTGTCTGGCTGCAGCCATTGATTCCTCCTTTGGTTCGTATGATGGTTTTGTGCGGGTGTTCCGCAATGCGGCGCTGGGGGTGCAGGGGAGTGGCTGGGCGGTGCTGGCTACGGATGCCGTGAGCCATGAGCTGGTGGTGCTGGCGGCACACCGGCACCAGGATGCGCTGCTTCCGCGGATGCGTCCGCTGCTGGTGTGCGATGTGTGGGAACACGCTTATTATCTGCGCTATGCGAATAACCGGGCTAACTACATCAATGCTTTCATGAACCAGATTTGCTGGCGCACGGTGGAGAAACGCTTTAATCAGAACAAGGAGAAAAAGTATGGATGCCAATAATCAGGAGGAGCGCAATTTCTGCGCCTGTAATGTCGGCTGCCGTCTGATGTCGCGCCCCTGGGTGGCATGCGTGTTGGCGGTGCTGGAGCTGGTGCTGGGCTTCATATTACTCAGTTTTCCGCTCATGCTGGGGCTTTCTGCCGTGTGGGTAAGCGGGTTTGTGCTGGGTGTGGCTGGTCTGGTGCGGTTGGTGCAGTGTATCACCCGACGAGAGGACAGGTGGTGGAACCTGCTGGCCGCTGTACTTTACCTGGTGGTGGGTGTATTCACCGTGCTTATGCCTATGCTCTCTATGGAATGGTGGACTCTTTTCATAGGCGCCTGTCTCTTCACTGTGGGCATCATGCGTATGGGGGTGGCCATCGGTATGCGCCGGAGCAATGGGGGATTCTGGCGTTTTTTCAATGCGCTTATTTCTCTGGTGCTGGGCGTGATGATTATCTGGGGCTGGCCGGAATCCTCTGCGTGGTTCATCGGCACCCTCATTGCGGTCGAGATGATATTCTCCGGCTGGACGCTGATGTTCCTTGCGCTGGCGCCGAGGGGAGAAACGAGCGAAAATCAATGAGCTTCCTCAATGGCCTGCTGCATGCAGGCCATTTTGTTTACCGTTTCCTGCCATTCCTGTTCCTCAACGGAGTCGGGCATGATGCCGCCTCCGGCGTAGAGTCGGCAGAATCCGTTGAAAATCTGCATGCAGCGCAGCGATACGTAAAGCTGCACACTACCGTGTCCCCAGGGACCCAGATACCCGGCGTAGCAGGAGCGGTCGACATCCGGGTACTGCTGCAGCACCTGGCGGGCTTCCGCCACGGGTGAACCGCAGACCGCCGGTGTGGGATGCAGCTGATCCAGCAGCGCGAGAAGCCTGCCGGGTGGCATATGGAAGCTGAAACGGGTGCAGAGGTGCTCGATGCGCCCGGCGCGGAGATTTTCCAGCGGGGATTCCAGAATCTCATCGGCCAGGGGGGTGAGTATCTCGCGTATAAAATCGGTCACCAGTGCTTGTTCGCGGCGGTTCTTGGCATCCCAGGGCAGGAGATTGGGAATGCGGGTGCCTGCCAGAGCCATGGTGTGCCAGCGGTCGCCGCTGCCGGTGACGAGCTGCTCCGGCGTGCAGAACAGCCAGGTGCCATACTGCGGCGTATGCACCAGCGCCTTGAACGCGGCAGGGTTCTGACGGCAGGCGGCCTCGAAGGCACGGGCAGGAGAGAATGTCTGTTCAACCGGGACATCTGCGGTACGTGCCAGCACAATCTTGCGCAGCTGGCCGCTTTTGATGAGGCCGGTGTAGTGCTCGAATAAGGCGGCATACTTCCCGCGGGGCGTGGGTGCTTCCTGGGGGATGAGCTCCAGCTCTTCCCATCGTTCTGCCTCCGGCACTTCGCTCAGCTCATCAGGGATGAACAGGCTGTTGCCCTCAAAGGTGGCAAAGAGGAAACCGTTCTTGAAAATGGGGTCATCTTCGGTGCGGCCATCCTCAGCCATGCAGAAGACCGGTTTCTGCGCGCCCGGCAGACAGTAAAGCGCAAAGGCACAGCGACGGCGGCACAGTGCGTCTAACTTTTCTGCCGGTATGGAATGCATGGCGCCTACCATACACCTATTCCGCCCATTTGGCAACACCATTTTCAGCTCCACTCCACTTCAATTTCGGCGCGCACGCCTTCGGCGGAGTTGATGATGTGGCGGGTGAAGCTGCCGCTGCGGTAATGCTGCACCTCCACCTCGGCACCCAGCATGCATTCCTTGCGGAACGTCAGGTGGAAACGAGCCGGTGCGCCCTCCGGGGTCTGGTCGGCGGGCAGGGTATCAAGCGCCCAGATGAGGTAGGCGCTGTTGTTGATGTGGCCGTTGAAGTCCACATCGCGGCGGGCAGCGGTGTGCGGCGTGCTGCAGAGCGGGGCCTCGCTCCACTCCGGGCATTCCAGCGGCGTGGTGATGGGCGGGCATTCAATGTCCTTGAAGGCAAACTCCATACGCTTCAGCGGGAAGGGACGGCGGGAGGAGATGTCAATGAGTACCCACATCAGGTCTGCTCGTGCCAGCACATTACCGTCCTTATCTGTCATCTCCACAAAGCGGCGGGCCTGCAGCGGGCTGGCCTGGCCGGTGTTGGTGCGCAGGGTAATGGTCTCTTTCCATGCCGGACGACGGAACAATTCATAGTTTCCCTGTGTCTCCACCCAGATTTTATGATTGCGAACAGCCCATCCGAAGCCCATATCATGCAGATCGGCGTGCTCTTCAGCCATCTCCTGGCACAGATGCAGGAAGAATTCCGGCTTCATCAGGTGGTCTTCGGCGCATTCGTAGCTGGTGATGGTGTGCGTAAGGGAGAAGTCGTCCATAGAGTTAACTCTAGCATAATCGTTTCAGCCTGTCAATATTATTGACAAAAGCAAGTATTTTTGCGAGTATTACTAGTAATGAATGTTCGTAATTTCATCTATGCGTTAGCGGGTGCTGCGATGGTGGCCGGAATGAGTCCGGCTTTCGGGAATGCTGCTCCTGAGACCTCCGTTGCTGCCCCTGTGCAGGAGACCAAGGAACAGCGCGATGCGCGCATGAAATGGTGGCGCGATGCCAAGTTTGGTATGTTCATTCATTACGGCCTATATTCCGGCCTGGCCGGTTATTTCCAGAACACCCCCGGCGGAGGAGAGTGGATTCAGTGCAATCTGGGGCTGGATACTGATACCTATGCAGCCGAAACCCTGCCGAAATTCCTGCCTGCGCCCGGCTGCACGGAAGCCTGGGCAGAGCTCGCCAAGGAAGCTGGTTGCCGCTATATGGTGCTGACCTCCAAGCACCACGAAGGTTTTGCCTTGTTCGATGCCTGCAATTCCGATTACTGCACTGGCAAACTGCTGGGGCGCGACTTGGTGAAGGAATTCACCGATTCTGCGCGCAAGGCCGGCATGAAGGTCGGCCTGTATCACAGCGTGATTGACTGGCACCAACAGGATTACGACAATACCATCTGCCCCGACCTGTGCTATCCCGTGGGGCAGGCTGCCATGCTGAAGGAAAAGCAGATACCGCGAAATCAGACCTCCTATCAGGAATACCTGCATACGCAGGTGCGTCAGCTGGTGCGTAACTACGGCCCGATTGACATCATGTGGTGGGATTACTCCCAGGGGGCTGCCGAGGGCGAGGCCTGGAAGGCGCAGGAACTCATGCAGATCTGCCGTGATGCCAATCCCGGTGTGCTGTTCAACAACCGCTTGTATTCTTTCAGTGGCTTTGACCCGGCAGAGGATGGCAAGGCGCTCGATTTCTCCAAGGGCGATTTCTCCACCCCTGAGAAGCGAATCCCCCGCGAGGGCTACCCCGGCCGCGACTGGGAGGCCTGCATGACCGTGGGTAACCGCTGGGGCTACCACTGCGAGGACCATCTGAACTACAAGAGCCCGGAAAAGATTATTCTCCAGCTTCAGGAGTGCGCCGCCAAGGGTGGCAACCTGCTGCTCAATATCGGCCCGAAGGCTGATGGCTCAATTCCCGAAGGGCAGATTGAGGTGTTCAAGCGCGTGGGGGCCTGGATGAAGGTGAATGGCGAGGCAATTTACGAGAGCCGTCCGTTCAAGGGCATGGTTGATTTACCGGAGGAAATTCTGGCTTCCGTTGTGTGGGATGATATCTACCTGTTCCTTCCCAGGCGCGAGCCCGGTGAAGAGGAAATGGACTATGTGCTGAGCATTCCCGCCAACCAGGTCAATGCCGTCTATCCGACCATTCTTGGGCAGGAGGATTGCGAAGTAACCATGGAGCGCGTGGAGGAGAAGGACGAGAACGGCGAAACTCAGTATTATCTGGATATCACCATACCAGCCGAGGCCTGGTTTGACGCGGTGGAAGGACTGCCGGTGCTCAAACTCGGCTACGATGGCTGACCCTGAATCATTATGCCCTATTCCGCCTACAGTCTTCCCCGGGTAGTTGCCAATCAGTATATCCTTTCCTCCATTCATGAGGAAGATACTGATACCGTAACCTATGCCGCCACGCAGAAGAACATGAGTCGCGATGTTCTGCTGCGCAGCCTGCGCCCTGCGGCTATGGAGGATGACCGGAAGGTCCGCTTCTTTGTGGAAACGGCCAGACTTCAGGCGCGCCTGGCGCATCCGAACATTGCCGCACCCCTGGAATTGCTGGAGGCCGATGGCACCTGGCACCTGGCTATGGAGCGCATCAAGGGCGAGCCGTTGGACATGATGGTGAGCAATGGCCGCGTGCTGCCCTCCATTGTTATCTGCGGCCTGCTTCAGCAGCTCTGCCGAGTCTGCATCTATCTGGATATTGAGCGCATTGCCTTTGTTCCTTTCTCGCTGGAGCACACCTACCTCATGGATGTGGGCTTTCGCTTTGACAACATGGCCCTGGCGGGGCCGCGCCCGCGCAATGCCAGCAAGCGTTACCTCTCCGCCGCATTCAAGCTCATTGAACCTCTGCTGGATATGGATTCTCCGCTTGCCATGCACCTGCGCACCACCATGGAATACATGGGACGTGTCGGAACCTGGCGGCCGCTCACCCCAGTTTATTTCGATGAAGAACTGACCCGCCTGCAGATGGAAATGCTGCGTATTCAAGCGGGTGAGAAGGCGCTCGTTTCCAACGCCTATACCAAATGAAACTCCGTAAACCTCTTTACTATGCTGGAGCGTCGCTGGCTCTTGCCGCAGCTGCAGGATATTGCTGGTTGAACTGCTGGCGCTGGGGTGGTGCGCCAGAGCCGCACTCCGGTTTCTCCGCAGAAGAGGCGCTCATTCTCCAGTCATTTGATTCCTACATGACTGGGGATGAGGGACTGGCTGTCATGGGGCTTTCCCTAGAAGAAACTGAGGAAGATGCCGCAGCACCATTGCTCACACGGCTGCGGTGGAGACTGGAGGCCGCTCATTCCCTTCGCGAGCAGGGCAGACGGGCCCGGCAGAATCTGCATGCCTTCATGGAAACCGGCCTTCCCGGCGCACCGGATTTTGAGCTCCTCCTTGTCGCCCTGCGCAGTCATGATTTTCCGCTGATCAAGATTATGGTGGAGAAGGGGCTGGACCCGTCTCGAAGCTATGCAACGGAGAATTTTAATTTCACCTTGCTTGAGATGCTGGTGACTGTTTCCGGTATACCGCTGGCCGAGCGAATCTCCTTTCTCGACTGGCTGTATGCCCGCGGCATCGATTTCAGCTCCCTGGACCCGGATGATCTGCTTCGGAGTGTACAGACTGGCCTTGAGTGCGGTGAAGATGCACCTGCGGATGTACTGGCCTGGTTCCTGCGCCGTGGATATTCGGGATTGAAGGTGGAGGAAGTGGCGGAGACTCTGCTGAGCAGTCCGGTTACCATGAAGACTTTGCAGGGGCTTCTGGAAGAGGGGATTCTGCCGCCTCCCGGTGAGGATTGGCTCAATGTAGAACTTCTTTATAACAGGTTGAGCAGCTTTCCTCCGAATTCCGCTGCTGTTTACTGGCTTTTGTCTCATCACATGGATATCAATGCCGTGCGCGGCGATATGTCCGGGACTGTGCTGGATACCTGTCTGCGGCACCTTTCCTACATGCAACGCGGGCTGGATGCGGAGACTGACTCACTTATCAATGAGTGGGTGGCAGAACTGGATGCTCTGCTGGCTCATGGTGCTGTAAATTCAGCCGAAACAAGGGAACTGTTACCGGTTGATGAAGCCCTTTCTGCCGAGATTGTGGCCTTGTTCCGCAAGCATGGGATTGCTCTCCTGGCCGGAGAAAATCCCTGCAATGCCTGCTGCACACCGGAATAAAAACAGCATACCGCTTCGGCCGGTGGGGCAGAAGCGGTATGAAAAACAGGTGGTGAGGAGGTATCAGGCCTGGTCGCCGTCGTTCCATTCGACGCGGTTCTCGGGCTTCCAGAGCGTTTCCAGCTCGTAGAATTCGCGGGTTTCACCGGCCATGACGTGCAGCATCACATCGATGTAGTCAAGCACGCACCAGAGGGCATTGGGGGTGCGCTCGGCATAAACGGGAGAGATTTCATACTTCTCCCACACTTCCTTATCCACATCGCCCATGATGGCGCGCAGGTGGGGCACAGAAGTGGCGGTGCAGACCACGGCGAAATCCGTGATGGAGGAGGTGCCGCGCAGGTCGTAGATGGCGATATCGGATGCCTTGGCATCGCATGCCACCTGGGCGCAGGCAAAGGCGAGTTGTTTGCTGTTCATATTGTGTGTGTCGATAAGGGGTTAGATGTTTTCTTTCTTTTCAGCATCGGCGGGGGATTCCTCAGTCTCCTCAGCAGGAGCTGCGGGAGGCTCGTCATCCGGAGTCTGGAGGTCGGTGGGGGCATCTTCCTCCTCAGGGATGGGGGGCGGCAGCTGGCGCACGGGCGGATCACTCATTTCGCCGGTTTCCAGCAGCTCAGCCACCTGCTCACCGCTCAGCGTCTCGAACTCGATGAGCTTATCGGCGATGAGGAGCAGGCGTTCCTTGTTCTCGGTGAGGATGGTCACGGCGCGGTTGTAGTTTTCCGTCACGATGCGCTGGATTTCCTCATCGATAATCTGAGCGGTGTGCTCGGAGAAATTGCGGGTGGTCTGGGAGATATCACGTGCCAGGAATACCTCGCTGTGGTTGGAGCCGTATTCGATGGGCCCGAGCTTCTCACTCATGCCGTAGACGCAGACCATCTTGCGGGCAATGCCGGTGGCCTGGTGAATGTCTCCACGAGCACCGCCGGATACATCACCGAACACCACAAGCTCGGCGCAGCGGCCACCCATGGCCATCACGATGTAGTCCAGCATTTCGCTCTTGTATTCGCTGTACTTATCTTCCTCCGGCAGCATCATGGTGACACCCAGTGCCGGGCCGCGGGGGATGATGGTGACCTTGTGCAGCGGCAGGGACTTGCCAAGGGCGGTCTTGAGCAGACACACGGCGTGGCCAGCCTCGTGCACAGCGGTCATGTATTTCTCCTTGTCGGAGATTTCGAGGGAGCGTCGTTCGCGGCCCCAGCGTACCTTCTCGCGGGCTTCCTCCAGGTCACTCTGCTGCACGGTGGGCTTGTTCTGACGGGCGGCGATGAGGGCTGCCTCGTTCACCAGATTGGCAAGCTCTGCACCGGAGAAACCGGTGGTGGCGCGGGCAATCGGGCCCAGATCCACGGCGGGGTCAAGCTTAACCTTGCGGGCATGCACGCGGAGAATCTGCTCGCGGCCAGCGGCATCCGGCAGGTTCACCGTCACCTGTCGGTCGAATCGGCCGGGGCGAAGCAGTGCGGGGTCGAGCACGTCCACGCGGTTCGTGGCGGCAATGACGATGACGTTCTCATTTGCGGTGAAGCCGTCCATTTCCACCAGCAGAGCGTTGAGCGTCTGCTCGCGTTCATCATGGCCACCGCCCACGCCGTGACCACGGTGGCGACCCACGGCGTCGATTTCATCGATGAAGATAAGGCAGGGATTGTGCTTCTTGGCCTCGGCAAACATATCACGCACGCGGCTGGCACCCACACCCACAAACATTTCCACGAAGTCGGAACCGGAGATGGTGTAGAAGGGCACACCGGCCTCGCCGGCAATGGCTCGTGCCAGCAGGGTCTTACCCGTGCCGGGAGGGCCTACCATGAGCACACCCTTGGGAATGGTGCCGCCCAGGTTGCGGAATTTCTGTGGATTGCGGAGGAACTCCACGATTTCCCACACTTCCTCCTTGGCCTCAGAAATACCGGCCACATCCTTGAATGTCACCTTATTCTTGCTGGGGTCGAGCAGGCGGGCTCGGCTGCGGGCAAACTTCATGGCACCGCCGGGGCCACCGCCCTGGGCGCGGAAGAAGAAGAACAGCAGGAACAGAAAAAGGAGAATGGGCAGCGCATTCACCAGGAAGAGGTGCCAGGTGTTGCTTTCTACTGTGTATTTTACCTGATTGCCCAGCAGGCTTCGCACTTCCTGCCCCTGGAAGGAGGCGTTGAACTCTACCCGTACAGGTTCCACATCTTTGAGCTGTGCAGCGGTGGACGGCGGCAGTCGGTACTCACCCACGATGACCCCTTGTCCCGAGGATTCATAGATGACCGGGCTGCTGTTGGTCGTGATGATGCGGCCTTCGGCTCCCATGCGTGCGAAATCCTCCGTAGACCAGATGCGGTCACCCTGAAGTTCCTTCGGTGCGTCTTCCACACGGGAGGTGGTGATGCCGAAGCGGTTGCAGAGAGCGCGGATTTCATCGGAATCCGTGAAAGGCATGTAGAAAGCCGCCTTGGGATACTGGGGCAGATTCTTGTATTCGAAAGCGGTGATGACACCCTCTGTGCTGGAGGAATTGAGTGTTACCTCTACGGGGAAATCCTTGGGCTGGGTAAGCACAACCTTACCGGCCTTGTAGTCCTTGCTGAACTGTTCCAGTGAGATGGTGCGGCCGGGAGCTGATAAGGAGCCATCAAACATGAAGGCGACCATGAGAATGCCGGCAATGACGGTCAGGAGAATCAGGACACCCCAGTTCGGGGAGCCTCCGGGCGTAGGGACTTTGTTGGGTTGTTTATTCGGGTCAGACATATGATCCTGCAGTACTTTTCCGCATTTTACCGCAGAAATGTGGTTTGCGAAATCTTGTATTGTGCCATAAAGGGCGAAAAATGGCGTCAGCAGGCTGCCATTGTGCACGTGAGAGCTCACGGAGCGAGGGACTTCAGTCCCGTAAC
>JAGBZE010000174.1 GCA_017628435.1 Akkermansia sp. | reverse complement strand
GTTCACGCATGAACTGGCGCAGCAGGGTGGGTCGGTTGAAGGGAATGCGGGCAGCGCAAAAACCTTCGGCATCGATGTTCAGGTGGCGGGCCGTGGCCACCGCGCGCTTCACATGATAGGCCTGGCTGATGATAGTGATTTTCTGCGCGCCGAACACGCGCTGGGCACGCACCACGGAATCATAGGTGCGGAGCCCGGCATAATCGCACACAATCTTCTCCGCCGGCACACCCAGCTTGATGAGGGCTTCCTTCATGTCGCGCGGTTCGTTGTAGTAAATCTCGCGATTATCTCCGGAAACAATGATGCAGCTCAGCTTGCCCGTCTTCCAGAGCTCGGCTGCGGCGTTCATGCGGCCCTCGAAGTACAGGCTGGGCTTGCTGCGGCTGAAGCGCTTGCTACAGCCCAGCACCAGCCCCACATCGCCCTGGCGGCAATCGGCCGTGTTCTTGTGGCAATAGCCGTTGGAGACAGCGTTGGTGTACACATCTGCCCCCACCACAATCAGCAGGATAGACAGCAGGATGAAGCAGGACAGCTTGAAACAGAACCAGAGAACTTTGAGGAACCTGCGCATGGTTTACTTAACGCCAAAAACCTGAATGCGGGTGGTGAGCTCATGCGTCTCGCCGCAGCGGAGCATGATGTTCTCTGCGGGAACAACCGTGGTTTCCACGGCCAGGAAGCCGCGTTCGTTGCCCTCGCCCAGGTCGCCCATGCCGGCGGCCAGCTCGGCACCGGGGTTCCACACCACGGCAGAGCCGCTGCCTGCGCGGCAGATGCGGATGCTGCGTTCCCAGACCGGGTCGTGAATGGTGATTTCGGCGTTTTCGGGCACCGGGTGGTAAATGCGGTCGATATGCCCCAGCGGGATGAGCGGATCCTCCGGGTGGGGGATGGCATCCTCTGCAAACTCGGTGAAGGCCAGTTCCTCCAGACCGGTCACGGCTACCTGTTCGTAATCGCTCACAGCGAAATAGGTGTGCATGGCGGCAGAGTAGGGCATGGCGCGGGGCACATCCAGCGTGATGAGGCTCATGGTGAGCTCGTTGCCAATCTCCATGCCGAGGGCGGCGCTGGGCATCATCTCATTCTCCGGCGGCAGAGCCAGCAGCAGGTTCACGCGGCCATCCTCGCCTTCCTCGCAGCGACCCACCTGCCAGGTGGAAATGCGGGCCACGCCATGGGCGGGCAGGGAGGCATCTTCAGTGTTCTTACCGAACCACGGCCAGCACAGCGGAATGCCGCCGCGCAGAGCCTTACCCTTCTTGAATACAGCCTTGGGGCTCATGTAGATAACGGGCTTGTGGCCGGTCGGTGCCCAGCTGAGCACATGCCCGCCGTAAAGGGAAATTTCTGCTGTGCAGAGGGAGGTCTCAATCTTGAGAATCGGAAAATCTTCGCCGTAGGGGTATACTGTGGTGACCATGGTGCTTGTATGCGCGTAAGTCTACCAAAATAGACTTGCCTTAGCAAGTCTATTATCTCGCTGGCTCCAGCCAGCGAAATTCACTCTGCGTCAGCAGAAATTCTCTCGCCCCGCAATGGCGAAATTCTCTCCCGCAAAGCGGGAAATTCTCTCTGCGCCATAGCGCAGAAAATCCCTACAGCTCGCCGATTACAATCGACTCGCAATAGAAAGGAAAATGGTAGCTCTCAAATTCCACCCCCAATTCCCCCCAATACGCACGCATCCTGGCAGGCGGGAAAATCTCATCCATCGTGGCAATGTAGGCTCTGTTCCAGGTAAGATGCGGCTGTTCGGGTAGCGTCTGGCAGGCCTCGGCCAGGAAATCCAGTTCCTCCACCTGCTGGTCGGGGCTTGGTTCCTCAAAAGGACCCGCAGGGGCGTATTTTTCGGGGTGAGACTCGTCCCTGAACGGGTTGCCGCCCATGGCAGCAACGGAGCGGATGGTGCGCTGCAGCACCTTGAGCCGCAGGCCGTACTGAGGGCTGGCGGGGTAAGGCGTGCCGTTGATAGCAATGGCCTTGTGCAGCGGCAATTCCTGGCAGCTTTGCTCTGCTACCCACACGCCGAAGGACCAGGCGAAGAGGTAGATGCGGTCGTAGTCGCCAAAACCAGCGGCTTTCAAGGGGCGCAGGCTGCGGTGGTCGTAGCAGCAGAGTACATCATATCCTTCCGGGAACGGCAGCTGGTGTACGGCATTCGGTGTGGCACCCCAGCCAAGCATGAAGAGGATGAGTCGGCGGTTGCCGGTTTTTTTGATAAGCCAGGCTTCCTTCATGATATCAGACTTTCTTACGCGCCCAGCGCAGGCCGAAGAGCATCTTGCGCAGAATCAGGTACTCCACCAGCATATCGCAGGCAATCAGCATCCAGATGCCCACCAGGGAAAGCGTCTCCGGCCACAGCCAGTACCACACCAGCAGGCAGAGCACGCGGAAAAAGCCCATGCCGCCGTAGGAAACCCACATCACGCGGCGGGTATCGCCCGCACCGCGCAGACACATCTTGCAGATGAGCATGGCGGCGTAGAAGGGCTCAATAATCAGGAATGCCTGCACCACCGGGCGCGTGGTGGCGCTCAGTTCCGGCGAACCGGCAGCAAAAATGTCTACGAAGATATCCGGCCAGAGGGCAAAGACCACGCCCATGCAGCCCATGAAGAGAACGCTGTATCGAACACATTTGCGGGTGGTCTCTAGGGCGAGTCGGGCACTGCGGGCGCCCAGGTACTGCCCCACGAGCGTGGCACCGGCCATGCCGATGGCGAATCCGGGCAGGAAGCTCAGGGATTCAATGCGGATAGCGATATTGTGGGCACCCACGGCGGCATCACCCAGCGAGGAGATGATGCGGAGCACGAATATCTGAATGACCCAGATACCGCCCACCTCGATAGCCTGCGGCACACCGATGCTCAGGATGCGGTACATCATGCCCCAGTCAATCTTCATGCTCTTTGTATCCAGATACAGGGGCGGGGCGTAGGTACTGCCCTGTTCAGCGCAGAAGTTGTCCAGCGTGCGGCCTGCCATCTCGCGGCGAAGCTTGATGGTGCGTGCCATCAGAATGCCCAGCAGTACTGCCGCCGCAGCTGCCATGCCGCCAATCATGCCCAGCGCCAGGCCTTCCACAAACATGCCGCAGACCTTCACCAGGAACAGACTGAAAACGATATTAAGACCATCCACCACCAGCATGATGATGAAGGGTGTGCGCGTATCGCCCGCGCCGCGCAGAGCGGCATTCAGCGCAAAGACCACGCCGGAGAACACAGCCACCCAGCAGCCGGTGTACATGTAGCGCAGGGCTATCTCTCGGGCGTAATGGCTCAGGCTCAGTACTTCCGATACCAGGAAATCTGCCGTGGCGTACATGAGCAGGGCCGAGAGGAAACCGGCCATCAGCCCCAGAACGGCGGACTGGTTGGCGGCGTAGTTGGCATCGGCATACTTGCGGGCGCCGGTCAGGCGGCTCACGATGGCGGTGGCTCCCATGCCCACCGCTCCCTGCATCACAAAGCCCAGCCACATCACAAAGGAGGTAACGCCGATGCCGGAGGCAATCTGAGCGGTTTTCTCGCCGTGGTCGCCCATGTGGGTGGCCAGCACCAGCGACGTGGAGGCACAGATGAAGCTCATCACCTGCTCCAGCAGCGGCCAGAGCGCAATGGACACAATTTGCCGGGGCAGACTCATGCCTGCCAGCTTTCCGCCCAACTGACCTTTGGCCAGGGCTACGCGGATTTTGCCCTCTCTGCCGTCACCTGCACCCATGACTGACGGTATTTTAGCAGGTTAATGCCGGTTTGAACAGAAAAAACGTTTATTCTCCGGGATTTTGCGAGCGCGCGCAGGCGAAGTCCCGTGCCTCGAAAAAAATAAGGCTCTACGCCTTGGCATCATCAGGGGCAGTTTGCTGGTCTCTCCTTGATGATGCTAACGCGTTGGAAAGCTATTTTCGGATGTTGCGGATGATGATACCGCCGCCCACGGCGGTGAAGATGCCGCCCACCAGCATAATCATGAGGTAGGAGGCGCTGTTGGAATCGCCTTGCAGCAGGACTTCTTCCTTATTCTCCGGCAGGTAGTATATGGTGACCTTGTCCCCCGGCCTTAATTT
>JAGBZE010000173.1 GCA_017628435.1 Akkermansia sp. | reverse complement strand
GGCGTATGTGCTCCATTGTACACCATCTGCCCGGAATGTAAACAAAAAAATCCCCCTCCCGGGAGGAGGAGGGGGATGGGGTGCAAGTGGGGTTAGTTCTCCTTGCAGAGGATTTTGACGAATGCCTCCTCCTGCAGGCGGGTGGCGCCACAGGCGAACTTAGCGCGAATCTGCAGGGCTTCATCGAGGTCGTCTCGCACGGAGAGCTTGACCTTGAAGTCCTCCCACAGGCCGAACTGGGCCTTGCTCTTGACCCAGGCCAGGCAGGCGCGGTTGCCGTTGTTGTCGACGGGCAGCTGCTCGGTGCGGATGATGCGGAAGCCCAGGAAGGTATCCAGGCGACCCTCTGCCAGTGCTCGCACGGCATTGTAATCGAAGCTGGAAACCTCCTGCTGCTGAAGTAGGGCGTTAATCTGGCTGCTGGAACAAGCCAGAACCAGTTCATCGCCATAAGCGCGGCGTTCATCGCTCCAGGCTTCATTCTTCTGCAGAATAGTCAGCGCCTTGCGCAGCTTACCCACGGTCAGGTTACAGCTCACAGCCGTACCGCTTTCCACAAAATCCTTAGCCACGGTCTGGGCAGCAGGCAGGCTGACAGATGTAGTGCCGTTCTCGCCGGTGTAGTTGGCACCCAGGAAAGCATCAATCATCACCTTATCCATACAGCGGGCAGCTGCAGCGCGCAGGCTCTCAATTGTCTTGCTGACCGGCACATCGATATTGGCCAGTTTCTTGGCATCAAACTCATCAAAGCCCACAGCCTTGGTGAAAATCTTGGGATGAATCACACGGCGGGTGGTAGGAGCTTCATCGAGCGTGGTGCTTCTCATGCGGGTAGTTTTCTCCGTGAAGGCGAGCAGGCCGTACTGGTCGAAGGCGGCCATTTTGCCGGTGAGTCCGGTCTCCACGGTTACATACTTATCAAGGCGGGAAACCTCCTGCTGAAGGTAGGAACCCCACTTCTCGGAATACTTAATCTGGTAGTTGTTTACAATATCAGCCATAGTGGTAATTGTTGTTATCTGGTTTGGTTCGGCAAATCGGCTGCATGGGATTACCCAGAATGGAAGTGGGGTCGGGGCCGCGCGGCAGGCTGCGCAACCGTTCTGACACATCAGAATTAAGGCCTCAGCTTGCTCTTGCCGGGGCCCATTAAAACACAGCAGACTGTGCCTGTCATCAAAATGGAGGATGCAGGAACACCGTTTCACCTGGAAGCATGTTCCGGGTCAGCCCAGCACCAGTTCCATGCCATCATAGGCAGGGGAAATGAACTCCGGCAGGTAAGCGCACAGGCTGTTATACTCCACCTCGTGCCCCACATGGGTAAGATAACCGCGCTTCGGCTGCACCTGCTGCATCAGCCGCACCGTATCATCCACGCAGAAATGCGTGCGGTGCGGGCGGTAGCGCAGACCATCCATCGCCAGAGCATCCAGATTCATAAGCAGGGGCTCAGAAGCCGCCGGCAGTTCCTGAATATCGGGGATATACCCGAAACCGACCCCGCCACAGCGGAACACATAACCAAAAGTCTCCACGGTGGCATGAACCACTGGCACAGGGGTCACCTCAATATCACCGACTACGAATGACTGACCGGCATGGTCGTGAGCAGCCGGTCGTATATAGCCCTGATAGGTATTGCTTTCATCAAACGCCCAGCCGAACATACGCTTGAGATGCGCAAGACAACGCGTGCCGGCATACAAAGGCAACCTGTCTGTGCGGTGCCAGCAGAACGCCCGCATTTCATCAAACCCCGCGGTGTGGTCCAGGTGCTCGTGCGTGTAGAGCACCGCATCTATGGCTGTTATATTGTGACGCAAAGCCTGCGCGCGCAAATCAGGGCACGAATCCACCAGCAGAGTGGTGGTGGCAGAGCGCACCAGCACCGATGACCGCAAACGCCTGTTGCGCGGGTCGCTTGAGAGGCAGACTTCACAACTGCAGCCAATCACAGGGACACCGGTAGAAGTGCCGCTGCCAAGGAAAAGTACGTTCAGCATTTGATTTTGGTTTTGATTCCCGCGCGTTGTATAACAAGCTGACACGCCGCGCAAACTTATAAATCGTATTTATGCTTATCATGCCCGGGCTTTGCGTTTAAAACCGCGACCAGCCATAATTGGCAAGTAAACAGTGATAAAATTAGCCAGAGGAATACAGACGATGAACATGATGAGCCCTCTCACCGCAGCAGGCATATCAACAATAGTTCCCACCGCAAACAGAACATTCAAAACAAGGCAATGAAGAGGATACAAGCAAAGTGTATTTCTGCCGCACCATGTAACAAGCTTTTTTGATAAGGGAATAGCACCATATACTACGGTTGATATCAGGAATAGGAATCCGCTGCCGCATACAGCAGCCACGATAGATATCCCATAATGACCATATGTATTATTAAACATCAAAAACGGAGCATTGCACGAACTGCATGCATAACATACACCAGCCAGTATAATTGCCCCCAAAAAATAATACCAACCGGATTGACGAGCATGATTCTTAACGAAAGACAGAACCGGAGCTCCAAGATATCCGGCAATTATAAACGGAATAGCCATGAAGGAAATATCCAGAGCAAAAGGCAATGCCCCCACATTGTTGCGAGTGATTAGCCACGATCCAAAAAAGCAAGCACCCGCAAAAGCAGCAAGCACATACTTTTTATCACATTTCTTT
>JAGBZE010000172.1 GCA_017628435.1 Akkermansia sp. | reverse complement strand
GGGTTCCACCGTCCAGACCTGCCCCACGGAGAAGCACTTGGTGTCTGAGCCCACATCATGCACATCGATGACGAGGGATTGGGAAGTGCCATGCATATAGTACTTGCGCACGCAGAGGGGATTCTCCGGCTGGGCATCCACTTCTTCCTGGGTAAGCAGGCCCAGCTGCACCAGCTCTGCGGCCATATTCACACGCACCAGGCGCTCGTACTCCTGCTTTTCCAGGCCGGGGCGCATGATGCTCATGGCATAGCGCTGCACGCGGAGCACGGCCTCATACACCGCACGCTGGCGGGGGCTGAACTTGCCATTAGCCGGAATGGTGCGGGTCATATCACCGGCGTAGCCGCCGTACTCAGCACCGATATCGAGCAGAATCAGGTCACCATCCTTCACTTCCTTGTGGTTGGAGTTGTAGTGCAGCACGCAAGTATCTGCCCCGCTGGCAATAATCGGCAGGAAAGAGAACTTGCGGGCACGGCGGCGGATGTAGGCCGCACTGAGAATGGCCTCCATCTCCCACTCGCCCATGCCGGGCTTCACCTGCGGCAGCAGGTCTGCAAAACCGGCACCGGTAATCTCACAGGCGCGGCGCAGCTGCACCATCTCCTCATCGCGCTTCACCAGGCGCATCTCTGCCAGCTGGGCGTACAGGCTCTCGGTGCGGGCATCCGGGTAAGCGGCACGCAGCGCAGCGGCCATTCGCTCGTTGCGGGTCTGCACATAGGTGTAGCGGCGGGGGTGGTTATCCGTCTCCAGCCAGATGGAACTGGCAGCAGGCACCCACTCAGCCAGCAGAGCATTGTACACATCTGTCCAGCGCACATCTTCCACCCCGCTCAGAGCTGTGGCGGCATCCTCCGTAAGGCGGGCACCTTCCCAGATGACAATCTTCTCATTTGTCTCGCGCAACAGGAGGGTATCATCATGCTCACCGTTCTCGCCGATACGCATGAGAAGCACCGTTTCCTCCTGGTCAATACCGGTCAGGTAGAACAGGTTGGCATTTTGGTGATGCGCCAGAGTGCCATCTGCATTGGTGGGAAAAATATCATTGGCATGCACAATCACCAACGCACCAGCCGGCAGCTTGGCGGCCAGAGCGTCTCGGTTTGCCGTGTAAAAAGAAGCGGGTATCGGTTCGTAACGGAGTGTATGGTTCATATCTTGCTGAGCACAGTATACTCCCCCTGCCCGGCGGGTGCAATGCGAAATCATGTGTTCAGGCTGCTTTTTCCTTGACAGATTGCAACCACGGGAGTAAGAAAGGGTCTACACACCATTTGAAATCATTATGGATCGCGACGAAAAAACCCTTATTCTTTTTAAGCCGGACTGCGTCCGCAAGAACCTCTCCGGTATCATCCTGCAGCGTCTCCTGAGCGAAGGCTTCCGCCTGCGCGGCATGAAGATGATGCAGCTGGACGATGCCATTCTGCGTGAGCACTACGCCCACATCATCGACCTGGTGATTGATGACAAGCCCCTGTTCCCCACCCTTTCCTACTTCATGCAGACCAGCCCGGTGGTGGCACTGGTACTTTCCGGCCCCGGTGTTATCACCCGCGTGCGCAGCATCCTCGGGCCCACCAATTCCATGAAGGCCGACAAGGGCACCATCCGCGGCGACTACGGCACCAACAGCATGCTCAACATCTGCCATGCCTCTGACTCCCCCGAAAGCGCCGAGGTGGAAATCAAGCGCTTCTTCAAGCCGGAGGAAATCTTCGACAACGTGGACTAATTCTCCACAACTCCATCCATCTCCAACAAAAAGGGCAGCCATGGCTGCCCTTTTTATTTGCTTCAATATAAAAAAGCTCAACGTCGACGCTTGTTATTCTTCCTAGACGCGGGTTTCTTTGGCGCAGACTTCTTAGGCGCAGCGCGGCGGCGCGGAGCCTTCTTACGCGGCTGATTCTTCTGGGCAGGCTGCGTCTTTCTTGGCGGCGCAGGGTCAACCTTCACCGGAGCCGGCGGAGGCGTTTCCACCACCGGGGCCTTCTGCACCTGCAGATTGGTGGCAGGATTCATCACCCGGGCAAAGGCTTCCACACCATCGGCCAGCGCATTAGCCAGCTTTATCTGGTATTCCTCAGTAGCCAGGCGTGTACCTTCCTCCGGGTTGGTGGCATAGCCCATCTCCACCATGATAGACGGGCAACGAAGCGAATTCAAGGGGCTGTAGTGAGCCCGGCGGCAACCGCCGTCCTCTGCCTCGGCCTTCTCTACCAGACTGGACTGCACAGCCATGGCCAGAGCCATGCTGCTCTGGCTGAACTCATGCCCAGGCAGCGGCTTTTCATTCTTGCTAACCGGCGCAAGAGTGTATGTCTGCGCTCCCTTCACATCGCTTCGTCCGCTGTTCAGGTGCAGGCTGAGGAAGATGGCAGCAGGCGTCTCATTGGCCTTATCCACACGGGCCTGGGGAGACTGGTACTGATTCTGCTCCTGGGTGAAAACAACCTCGAAGCCTCGCTTCTTCAGCTCTGCACCCAGCTTGGTAGCCACAACCAGCGCCACGTCAGCCTCGCGGACATATGGTGTCACGGTGCCGGTATCATGCCCGCCATGTGCCGGGTCAATCACCACCGTGCGCACGGCGCTGCGGTTGGCAATATAGGTGGGGCGCAACACTGGCTCAATGACCTGCAGCACATCTACCTTAGATACCAGCAAGTCGCCGCTGGAATCCTCCACCACCGGATGAGACAGAATGCACAGGCGTTCCTGAATGCGCAGCTCTCGCGGCTCCGGTCCAAAGGTAAGCGTCACCTCGCCATTGCCCAGCACACGCTGCCCCACCACGCGGCGGCCCTTGGGCTGCAGCACCATCAGCTTATAAAAACTACGCAAATCCTCCAGCGGAAGATATTCCACGCCCTCCACCTCACGCACGTGCCAGGAGCCTGTATTCGAGGGCGACTGGGGAGCCACAGGCGCAGCAGCTGCCTGTTCGGTCTCTGCCTTGGCCACAGCCTCTGCCGGATTTGCCTGCAGCGGCGCTGCCGCAGCCATCCACAACGGTACTACCACCGCCCCACAATATCTTACCCCCCGACCAATCATCTCTTCCTCCGGGCGTAGTTACTGACACTGGAACCAGAAATGCTGGTGCGCACACGCCCGGAACCGGGATTTGCAACGGCTACGTTCCGGGCTGGGCGGCATACTGTATTGTTGTATGCATCAATCCCCTTGCAAATGCTGTCTGCCAGCATATTCTGGTAGCTGCTGGTAGCCATCTTGCTGCACTCGGCAGGGTTGGAAACAAAACCACCTTCAAACAGAATGGCCGGCCGCTTGATGGTGCAGAGCACTGAGAAACGAGCGCGCTGAATACCGCGGTCAATAGCGCCGGAGCCACGGATGGCACGGCTGTGTACGGCCGTAGCCAGGGCAATATTCTCGCTATCCTGGTTGTTACCCGCAAGATCCTCGAATCGGCGGGAGCGTGCAAAGGGAGAAGTAGTGCCCTGCGGAGCCAGGGTAAAGGTCTCAATACCGCTGGCTGCACTACGCCCGGCATTGTGATGAATGCTCACAAACACGGAATCCGGAATGCGGTTGGCGATATCCACACGCTGCTGCAACGTCAGGAAATAGTCACCATCGCGAGTCATCACCACGCGGTATCCTTTTCGTTCCAGCATCTTACGCAGCTTTCGGGCAACCGCAAGATTCAAATCCTTTTCCCTGGCAATAGAGCTCACAGCACCTGCATCGTGCCCGCCGTGGCCGGGGTCAATCACCACCGTGCGCAGCTTGCTCCTGGGCGAATAACGCGGACGCAGCACCGGATCCACCAGCTTGCGCATATCAACGGAAGAAATCATCAAATCATCCCCCACCTTGCGCACCGGGTGAGAGAGCACATAGCGGTAGTTATTCACGTAGAAATCCTGCATCTCCGCCTTGAGGGAGACCACATGCTTGCCGCTGCCGTACGAGACACAGCCTGGTCGCCCCTTCTTCGGCGTGAATCCGTAGAAACGCCACACATCGCTAAGTTTCACATACTCAACGTCATCGACACTGGTAACATCCCACGTACCCTGGGCACACACTCCCCCCCACTGGCACATCAGCAGAGCCAGCAGCATTATCACCATATGTGAGGCAAATTGTCTCATGTTAAGCCGCACCCTTACTCTATCATCTCCCCCCCTTGTTTCACAAGCCCAAAATGCTACAGTTTCTGCATTTTGATTACCCCCGTGTCAGCAGCCCCAGATAAAACTTGACACTTGCCACCGGAACAGGCAGAATATGCCCGCACTCAGCGTTGGAGAGATGGCTGAGTTGGTCTAAGGCACTCGACTCGAAAGCGAGCGTGGCAGAGATGTCACCGTGGGTTCGAATCCCACTCTCTCCGCTTCCTGAAAAGTCCTGGCAGTCCCCACCGACAGCAAGGACTTTTCGTTTACGTCAGGGTCCGCAACTTTGACGTACCCATTTGTCTATTGACAAGTTAGAAATCATTCTGTAGGATGATGCGGCAATCCTGATACTCCGGCATGAAATCCACCTTGCTCCTCACCTGCTCCCTGCTTTGCCTGCTTTTCTTTTCTCTGCTCATCGTGGCAGCCGGCATTTCAGACATCACACCGCCGGAAGATGCTTACAGCCAGGTTGTTAACCCAGAGGCTGCCAGTGCCTATCTTCAGGATCAGGAGGCCTTCAACCGCGTTATCGGATACATTCTTGCCGTGTTCTCCTCGCTGGGGGTACTGACCGCCCTCACCAGTCTCATTTTCCTGCGCAAAGAGCGCATTCTCGTCTGGTTCCGCGTTGCGTTGCTGTTGACCAATGTCTGCCTGATGCTGACCTGCGCCGTACTCTTCTTTGTAACCCTGATGGAAACCACCCAGCCCACGCCGGAATTCCTGCGGCTCTGCCGTCCATGGCTGGATTCCTACTGGGCACGCGCCATTCAGCAGACGCAGCAATCTGCGCTGTTCCTGGGGCTTTGCTGCGGCATGCTCAGTGGCGTGAACTGCATGGCGTTCTACTTCTTCCAGCGCCGCGTCAACTATTATAACAGCTAACCCAGCGCAGGCAGACGGAAGAAACGGCAGGCATTCGCCGTG
>JAGBZE010000171.1 GCA_017628435.1 Akkermansia sp. | reverse complement strand
CTCCGGCACGTTGGGCACGGTGCTGGAAAGGAAGGTGACGGAGGCGTTAGCATTGAACGCAGTAAGAATACTGGCCAGCCCCATGGTGGCGGTGGCACCCAGGTCTGCCAGGGCCTGCAGCACAGGCTGCATCCACCAGCCCTGCACACCGCCCATGATGAGCAGGCCGGCCAGGAAGAAGGCCACCAGCATGGGCACCTTGATGGAGAAGGCATTCTGGTACTGCGGAGTGGCCATGGTGAAGCCCAGGAAGAAGAGGAAGCCGCCCACGAAGATGGCCGGGTGGTGGGCAAAGTAAACCGTCCACACCAGGAAGAAGATGGAGATGCCATATACCCAGACGGGGATGACGTCCTGACGGTCCTCCCAGGAGGTGGGCACAGAGCTGTCGAAAGCGCTGTTGAGGCGCTGTACCTCAGCCAGGCGCTTGAATTCCTTGGTGAAGATGAGGAAATAGATGACGTTGGAAATGATGATGCCGACGATAGCCTTCCAACCGAAATGAATGAACATGTGAGACATGTCCCAGTCCCACTTGCTGGCCACCATCACGATGGGCGGAGCTGCAAAGTGGGTGAGTGTGCCGCCTACGGAGACATTCACGAACAGCAGTGCCAGGGTGGCATAGCACAGCGAGGGAGCCGGCTTAAGGTGGTAGAACTTCTTGGCCAGCAGAATGGCGGCCAGGGTCATGGCGGCAGGCTCGGTAATGAAGGAACCCAGCAGCGGCGCGATGCAGAGCACGGAGAGCCACCAGGCGGCCGGGGTACCACCACCCATGCTGGCGCCGAATTTGAGCGTATTTTCAGCCAGGCGGTAGATGGGACGAGAGGAGGCAATGACCATGATAACGGCTACGAAGAGCGGCTCGGTGAAGCTGGTATCGTGGTCGATGTAGCGCAGGAAGTCATCCATGCTGTAGTAGTGCTGGCATACAAGCGCAAAGGGGATAATCCAGAGGCCGAAGACCACTTCCACCTCGCCCAGGAAGTGGCAGAGGGTGCTGCCAAAGGAGACCGGCATGCGCTGCTCCGGGTGCAGAATGCGGAACTTGTTCTCGCGCAGTTTCTGCTTGTGAGCCTTTTCCATGTTGTGTGCCCATTTCTGGAACATGGGGGCCATGAAGGTATGCAGAATAGCCATCAGGAAAATAAGGGTAGCGGCCAGGTTGAAGTTATCGACCTTCACACGGTGAACCAGCTTATCCCACAGACCCATGCCCTGCTCTGCCTTGGCATAAATCTGCAGGGGAATGGGGAAGCGGCTATACTGCAGCTTGCCATCGGTGTAATGGTGGGTCCAGGCTGCCAGCTGGCCATTCGGGTCGGCATGGTATACGGTCTTACCGCATTCCGGACAGGGCTTGTGCGCCATGGGCAAAGCGAACTTGACCTTCATGGAAGCATGCTCCAACACGCTGTGGCCATCATAGGCATGGTGCTCATTAGCCAGATAGGTCTGCAAAGCCTCCAGACTCATGGATTCGGCGGCAATCAGCAGGGAATTCTCTGCAGCGGTGCAAAGCTTGAGATTCTTGATGAGCGCTTCCTTAGCCTGGGCTTCTGCGCGGATTTCCTCCACACTGGGCACAGCCGATGCTCCGTGTGCAGTACAGGCAGGCTCCGCCGGCGGAGTCACCACAGGAAATACTTCCTCCTGGGCCTGGATAACACCTGCCAGGCCGCATATGATACTCATCACTGTTCCGATGAACCAAGTACGCATAATTTTATAAAAACGTTCAGAGTTATACTATCACATCTGCTGCGGGATTGGCGAGCAAAAAGTGATATATCAACGGCGGCGACGCGCTAAATTCAGCAACTTATCGAATGCACGAGCCTCTCCACGGGCGGCTGCTTTGCGATACCAGTAGGATGCCAGCTCTGAACTGGACGGAGCCCCCTGCCCGCGTTCAAAACATTCTCCAAGCTTCAACGCGGCGGCGGCATGCCCCTGCTGCGCGGCACGCTCCAGGCAGCTGCAGCCGCCGGAAACATCGCGCGTGCATCCCAGGCCTTTCAGGTAGCATTTTCCCAGCCAGTAGAGCGCATCCACACTTCCACCACGGGCTGCGCGGTCAAACCATTCCACAGCCTCCTCAAAATTACGCCCCTCGCCGCGGCCACGTATCAACTTTTTGGCCAGGTGCAGGCAGGCGTCCATATCCCCGGCAGAGGCACGTGTTCTCAGCTCATCCAGCATGGTGCATCAGAATTCCTTTTTGCTGAAAATCCAGGTGGCGGTGAGCAGATGCAGCAGCATGTAGCCGGCAGCTATTATGGCCAACCCACCCAGCAAGAACCAGCTGAGCTCTGCCCCGGCAGAGGCAGTATCACCCACGGAGAACAAACCGAAATCCGGCAGCAGCACCGCGCAGGTCTGCTCTGCCAGGCGCATGGCTGCGGTGGTACCTTGCCCGGCAGATATTGCAGCAAAGAGCATTTCCTGGAACATGCCGATGAAATAGGCACCCAGGCCGAAGATGATGCTCACGATGGTGCCGCTGGTAAAGCAGGATATAAGCAGGGTGAGGGTGGTGAGCACGCAATAGCCCAGCAGGGTGGCCAGCACGCCGCGCTGGGTGTTCCAGCTGTTGCCGGCGGCATGCACCTGGTCCAGATAAGGGGTCATTTCCTCCGGGCTGTAGCCATTTGCCGTGAGAGCAGCGGTCAGTTCTGCACAAATGCCGGATTCACGGTGAGCCAGAATGAGGCTCATGAGCCCATCCAGCGCACCAACCATGAGCACCAGCAGGGCGATTACCCCCAGGGCCTTGCCGGCCAGATAATCAAACCGGGGTACCGGCTTGCAAAGTATGGTGTAGAGTATGCGGTCCTCGGTATCGCGCGGCAGCAGCAGCGCCGTGGCCGCCACGCAGAAGATAAGCCCGAAAAGCTGCATGCAGCCCAGGCTCACATCCTTGATGAACTGCAGCTGAGCCAGCCCCTGAAACTCTATACCGATATTCTCCTGATAAGGGATGAACTGCAGAGACAGGAAGAGAAGTGCCACCACGGCCGGCACCAGAAAGAGACGCATGCGCACCAGCTGTGTCAGTGTCACCCCTGCCACGGCTATTATCCGCGCAGGCATGTAAACCAGATTCTGCAGGAAGCCGATCATGCCGGTGGTTGATCCGCAGCCGTTTTACTTGCGGGCTGCCTTCTCGCCGTCATCAATGAGTTTCCAGAAGCTGCGGGATTTGCTCAGCTTCTTATCTTCGGCATCATGCCCCATGCCGCTACGGAAGAAGAAATCCTTCAGGGAATCGGCATGCAGCACGCGCTGGACTACCACCACGTTATCACCATCTGCATTCTTCTCGATGGTGAAGTAGATGCGGTAGTCATCCTCATCGGAACGGAAACGGAATATACGGCGACCATCGCGCTCCACAATACCAAAACGCGGGTCGGTAGGCTCACCGCTCAGGCACCCCTCATCCACCTTAAAGGCGAAGAAGAGCTTGAGCTGCTGCATGGCGGGAATAGCAGATACCTCTGCCGCACTAATTTCGTTGAAAGCGATCTGTTGCACGGCACAAGTTTAGGTGATTAGGCATCCCTTGGCAAGCAAAATATGCGCCCTCCGGGATTTTGCTAGAGTCTGCTCTAGATTATTTAGATTTACTTAATAATCATAGGCCTTACCCTTGCGCTGCTGAAGCCCCTTTTTCATCTGCTCCTGCATGTATTTCCACTGTACGGTATCCCGGGCAGCAGGCAAATCGCTGTAGATATAATCAGAATAGCGGGTACCTGTGCGAACCATGGCCCAATGCTCCATGGGGCGGTTATGCCCTGCCGGATAAATTTTGTTCAGACGTTCGGTGCTCTTCGGGTCATCAAACCATCCATCGGCATCCTTTTCATCCTCCACAACAAGACGTCCAGCCAGCCACCAGGCATCCAGCATAACAATGGACGGCCATTTGCCAGCCTTGCTCTTGATGTAGACAACGTGGTGCTCACCTCCCCTTCCCTGGTCGCGCAGGCAGCATCCCAGCTCATAGTAATTGAGCGGACGGCGGCGAAGCTCGCGGTAAAGGTCATGCTGGTAATGCCAGCAGAGACCACGGTGACGGAAATTCTTGCGGGTATTCACGGCCCGGTTATTGAGCCAGTTCACAAAAATAGGATCATTGTAACGAGCAATGGCAGCTGAGGCCTTATATGCCGTATCTGCCAGCCAGGTGGCTTCCTGCTGCGCAGAGACTCTCTGCTCCTCCGGAAGAAGCTGCACCAGCATCTGCTGCAATTTCTGGCGCTTTTCCACCACATGAGATAATTCCGTATACCCGGGCTTGGGTGCACTCTGGCATGATATCATCGCAAATGTTACCAGAAGAAGCAAAAGTATGTATACCTTTCTCATTTCAATAGTTGGTCAATCTTCCGGGGTGTTCCTTCTTACCCTCCTCTATGTTGTTATACATGCGACGGTACTGTGACGAACGCCGCATCTCCGGCAGCCAGTACCCCTCATAGTCACCATCAGGGCCGCGTAGCACACTCCAATGCTCCATGGGCCACTGGTGCCCCTCACAGTAATAAATGGATTGTATACGGCAGACTTCGGGCAGGTCTTCCCAGCGGCTCGCGTTCAACTGACATCCATAATCCACCTTCAGGCGGCCATTCCACATCCATGCATCCAACACCCAGACTTCCGGCCAGACTGCATCCTTTGCTGCAAGGTACACACAGTTGTGCTCAGAGGGTTTTCCCTTATCACGTACACAGCACCCGATGCGAAAATAGCTCAAAGGCCGCCGCCGCAATTCACGATACATATCATGCTGGTATTGCCAGCAGAGACCGCGATCCTGCAGGCGGGCATTGATAAGCGCATTACCTGCCCAGCCTGGGAAATGTGAATCATTCAACCGTGCTATGCCGGCAGCAGCCTTGTATGCCGTATCTGCCAGCCAGGTCGCCTCCTGCTGCGCTGCAATCTGATTCTGATCCTTTACAGGAAGCAATGCAACCAGATTATCCTTCAACTCTGCCCGGCGGATTGTCACCATCTCTGTATACGGATACTGAACTTGCGGAGGATAGCATGATGCTACCCCAAGCGCAGTCAATATACATAATGCAAACTGATAAATACCAATCCTCATATCCGGAAAAAGGGCGCGCATTCTACTCCATATTTCCCTGCACCGCAAGCTTAATCACTCGAATTCAATAGATATTTTGTTCCATGTGGAACAATTTTATACCTTTTTTGGTGTAATGCTACCAATAAAATCACCCCAGTATACCTCGAATAATGATATCGCGTCCACATTCGATGAGTTCTTCGCGTTGGAAGATGAATTCGTTAGGCAGGAAATCCCCAGGCACAACACTATCCGGGCCGGCGCCCACCATGGGGGAAATACTCTGCATCCATTCATTCACGAGGCCATCTTCCAGAAAGCGGCGCAGAAGGCGTCCGCCACATTCTAGCATGAGGTTTACGACCCCATACCTGGTATAAAGCTCGTTGAGAATAACACGCAGATCTTTCACATTCTCCCAGACAAGGGTACGCTTGTGGTGCTCATCAGTAAAGAGCTTGGCCATGGGCGGCAGAGAGAGCAGATTCGTGGTAAGAACCACGCGCCAGGGTTGCTGCTTGCGGGGAGAGGGCGTCTGCAAGGGATTCCTGACAGTCAATGCTGGGTCATCCGTACGCAGGGTATTACCGCCAACCAGGATAGCATCGCTCTCCAGGCGCAGCTGGTGCGCATAGCGCAGGGTATCTACCCCGCTCAGCCAGAATTTCTGTCGGCGGGTCATGCGACCATCCAGTGTGGTAGCCACTTTAGCAGTAACCCAGGGTCGGCCGGTCTGCACAGCATGGAACCAGGAGCGCAGAAGGCGGTCACAGGCGTCTTTGCATACTCCTGGGCACACTTCTATCCCCTCAACCCTCAAAAGCGCGTCTGCGCGGCCCTGGTGGCGCATATCGGGGTCTGTGGAGCCATAGACCACGCGAGCGAAACGCTCCTTGATGATAGCATCGGTGCAGGCGCCTGTGCGGCCAGTGCTGGAACAAGGCTCCAATGTTACGTAAATGGTGGCTCCGGGAAGAAGGTGACCATTACCGCGGGCGTAGGCATCATCTATGGCTCGGCGTTCGGCATGAGCCTCACCTGCCACCTCATGAAAGCCTTCACCCAACACTTGGCCGTTGAACACAATAACAGCACCCACCGGAGGATTCGGGCTGGTAGTTCCCAATCCCAAGCGAGCCAGTTGTAGTGCATGTTGCATCCATTGCTGATCTACCTGTTCCTGCATGTGCGTATTGTATCAGGCTAGGCCGAGCTGTCAAGAAGAGCCCTGGTATGCTGTCCCTTTTTCTTTTTTAATGATGTATCCACAGTATATATAGATAACCATCATCATCAGCAGTGTGGATAAGTGGAT
>JAGBZE010000170.1 GCA_017628435.1 Akkermansia sp. | reverse complement strand
ATGGCGGCATCCATGCCCACCAGCCAGGGCAGCAGCTCAACATAGCCGGCAGCGCAGTGGCTCAGGTTATAGCGCATCACATGCGGCAGCAGAATGGTCATGGCCACGGCGTGCGGCACATGGCACACACCACCCAGGGCATGGCCAATGGCATGCACGGCACCCACCATGCTGTTGGAGAAAGCCACACCGGCCATGGTGGAAGCCACGGCCATGGCATAACGAGCCTTCTTGTTGCTGCCGTTGCGGGTTGCTTCCTCCACGTTCTCGCAGATGAGCTTGATGGCCGTGGTGCCGTAGGCCGTGCTCATGGGGTTGGCCTGCAGGCAGGTGCAGGCCTCGATGGCGTGCACCATAGCATCGAAACCGGTGCTGGCCGTGGCCTTGGGCGGCAGGCCCATGGTCATGCGCGGGTCAATCACCGCAGCATCCGGCTGAACAAAGGGAGAAAGGAATTCCATCTTCACGCCATTCTCATCATTGCGGATAACGGCCACACCGGTGCATTCGGAGCCGGTGCCGGAGGTCGTGGGCACCACCACAAAGGGAATGAACTGGCCGCGCACCAGATTCTCCACCCCACCAATGGCCAGGATGTCATCGGCATTCTGAGAAAGCACCAGGCGCACGCCCTTGGCGGTATCAATCACCGAGCCACCACCCACAGCCACCAGGGCATCGCAGCCACTCTTGCGGTACAGGGCAGCAATCTCATTCACCACCTTGAGGGAGGAATCCACGGGAATATCCGTATAGATGCAGGCCGGCTTGCAACCTTCTGCCTCCATGGCATCCACCACCAGCTGCATAGTGCCGATTTTTGCCAGCACGGCATCGGAAAGGAGCATGGGAGCCTTGGCACCCAGGTGCTCCAGCTCATCGGCCAGGCGCTCCAGCGCAGATTCACCGCAGAGCAGCTTGACAACATTCTGAAATTCGAAATACTTATTCATGATTAGTTATAGCGACCAGTCAGGAACCCGCAGAGTACGCGCCCGTATACTCGCAGCGGGTTCACCTGCAAGGCGGGAATATCAGTAAGAATGTGTTTCGTGATGAACTTCGGGAAGAGGTAGCCCTCCACCAGGTTCACCAGACGGGCCAGCTTCATCACGTCCGCAATTTCACCCTGCATGCTGAAGGCATGCTGAGCATAGGCCTGGGCCAACCCCATCTGCCCGGTGAACATGCGGAAAGAAATGCCTGTGGATTTCAGGCGCAGTGCACACACCGGCTTATCCAGGTGCTTCAGGTTATGCAACTTGCCATCCTTCCACTGCACAAAGAGCTGGGGGGCATTATACCCCGTCTGCAGCGCATAGCTCATACCCTCCGGCATGCGGTTGAATTCATCGCGCACCCGGGTATCGAGCGCATACAGTTCCACCAGAGCCGCATGCACCACGCGCAGCACGATGCCTACGGTTAATTTCTGCAAGGCGAGTTTCATGGGCTTACTCTCCTCTCTGGGCTGCGGCGCGGTTCAGGCGGTCCATCATGGCCATACCGAGCCCCATCTTCGGCAGCTCCTCAGCCACAATCACGTCCACCTCCTCGCATTCATCCATGGCGCGCATCACAGCGAAAAGGCGCACGGCGGCCTCGGCCAGACGCCCGCTGCCGGGGGAAAGCGGCATCACCTCGTTCCAGCAGTCCTGAGCAGCCAGCGGGGAATCACCCTGATAGGTAATCAGGCCATAGCGCACGCCCTCCTGCGGGGTGAAGGGTTCCTTCGGGTCGTGCAGCAGGAGCTGCTTGGTGGGGGCATAGTGGCTCTTCAGCATGCCAGGGGCATTCGGCGTGGCCGCCTCAATATCGCTGCCCTTGCCGGGCTTCACCACCTTGCAGATCTTGCGAAGCTTCTCGCGGGTTACGGGGCCCTCGCGCAGCACACGCACAGCGGGGTTGCCCTTCTCATCCAGACAAGGCTGCAGAATCGTGCTCTCCAGCCCTTCGGAACAGGCGCCGGCATCCAGCACCATGGGGATGGAACCGCCCAGCTCCTTCATCACCGCAGGGGCGCTTGTGGGGGAAATATGGCCGAAACGATTGGCGCTCGGCGCAGCAATCGGGTGCCCCAGCGCGCGGGATACCGCACGCATCACCTCATGGCTTGTCACGCGGCAGGCCACCGTGGGCAGGCCGCTGGTCACGATATCCGGCACGCATTCCTTGCGCGGCAGCACCAGCGTCATCGGGCCCGGCCAGAATTCCTTCACCAGCTTATCCACCAGCGGCTGAAGCTCCGCCGGCACCTCGGTGATATCCTTCAGGGCCTTACCATTCGGCAAGTGGCAGATAAGCGGGTCAAAGCTCGGACGCCCCTTCACCTCAAAAACCTTCGCCACGGCATCCGGGTTGAAAGCATCTGCCCCCAGACCATAAACGGTCTCTGTGGGAATAGCCACCAGACCGCCCTCTGCCAGCACAGCAGCGGCTTCCTTATAGATTTTGCGGCAATCCTCCAGCGGATCCACCTCAATCACACGAGTCTCCATGGGGCAATCTTAGACCACACTCCACCAAAAGTCAATCATAATGCAACCGGCTGCGGTATTATTAGCTTGCTTTCTGAAAATAAGCTGGTATAGTTTCCGGGACTTACTCATCTTCAATCATGGATTTGTTAACACAATTTATAGACTGGGCAAATGGCATACTGTGGACCTATGTGCTGGTGGCCATGCTGATTTGCTGCGCCATCTGGTTCACCATTCGCTGCAAGTTTGTGCAGGTGACCATGCTGCGAGACCTGCCCATCATGTTCCGCAACTGCACACATGAGGAGCGAGAAGAGGGAGTGGAGCGCATTTCTTCCTTCCAGGCATTTGCTATTTCCATTGCCAGCCGCGTGGGTACTGGTAACCTGGCCGGTGTAGCGGTGGCTATCACCCTGGGTGGGCCTGGTGCTGTGTTCTGGATGTGGCTGATTGCCTTCCTGGGCGCCAGCAGCGCCTTTGTGGAATCCACCCTGGCCCAGCTGTACAAGATTAAGGGCGAAAGCTCCTTCATCGGCGGCCCGGCCTACTACATGAGCATCGGCCTCAAGAAGCCGTGGATGGGAGCCATCTTCTCCGTGCTCCTCATCTTCACCTTTGGTTTCGCATTCAACTCCGTGCAGAGCAACACCATCTGCCAGGCCTTTGAAGAAGCCTTCTCCATTCCCCCCTCCTACATGGGTACGGTACTCACGGTGCTCACTCTCGCTATTATTTTCGGTGGCATCCAGAGCATAGCCCGGGTGAGCAGCATCATCGTTCCCTTCATGGCTCTGGGCTACATTGCCCTGGCTCTCGTGGTCATCGCCATAAACATCTCGGAAATCCCGCATGTGTTCTCCCTCATCATCACCCACGCCTTCGGCTGGGAACAGGGACTTGCCGGCGGCCTGGGTGCTGCCATTCAGCAGGGTATCCGCCGCGGTCTGTACAGCAACGAGGCCGGCATGGGTTCCGCCCCCAACGTGGCCGCCACAGCCGATGTCTCCCACCCGGTGAAGCAGGGTAAGGTGCAGGCCATCAGCGTATTCAGCGATACGCTCATCATCTGCTCCTGCACGGCCTTTATCATTCTGGTGGCGGGCACCCCCACCGGCAGCGATGCCAACGGCATCAAGCTGACGCAGGCTGCCCTCTGCCAGCAAATCGGCCCCTGGGGCAACATTGCCGTGGCCATCGCCATCTTCTTCTTTGCCTACAGCAGCGTGCTGGGCAACTATTACTACGGCGAGGCCAACGTGCAGTACCTCAGCAAAAAGCCCTGGGTGCTCACCCTCTACCGCGTCATCGTGGCCGCCATGGTGCTTTTCGGTTCCGTTGCCAGCCTGAGCACCGTGTGGAACCTGGCAGACCTCTTCATGGGGCTCATGACCATCTGCAACCTCATCGCCATCGTGCTCCTGGGTAAGTACGCCTTCCGCCTGCTGGACGACTACCGCACCCAGAAGAAGCAGGGCATTGTGGACCCCGTGTTCACCAAGGACAAAATGCCCGATATTGCAGACGACCTGCAGTGCTGGTAATCCTCCCCTGCTCCGTTTTTCATCCCCGGCATCGGCCCCCGATGCCGGGGCTTTTTTATGGAGATAACGCTATAAACTCAACCCCGATGACGATATTGACGGGGATGAGGGGGTCAAAATGCAGAAACCTGAGTTCTACACAGTGTCAGGCTGAAGCAATCACAATCCGCTTCACGCCACCAGCGCCAAAAGCACGATTCAACGCTTTCATAATCTGCGGTTTAAGGCGCGTAATCTCATAACGCACAGTGGGGTGATTCACAGCAATACGGGCTGTGCCTCGCACCACGCTCTGGAGCGAGGAGACCGCAGCCAGGCCATCCCCCACTGCATCCCTCCAGGCCTCTGCAAGGAGCTCCGGCCCCATGCTGTCCTCCTCCAGTTGAAGTTCGCTGAGCAATTCACCCAGCAGAGATTCCATGCTGCGTTGGTTGCGATCAGAGACTGGCTCTGTGCCGCAGCAGAAAAAATCAGACATAGCCTGGTCCCGAGCCCCCTTGCGCGCACTTCGCACCCGCACAGCACGCTCCCCCACACCATCCGGCATTTTCTGCATGTAAAAACGCCGCCGCGGCTTCGCCACCGGCAGGGGAACCGGCGTGGGCGTATCCGTCTCTTTCTTTTTACGCGCAGCCATGCGGGGGAAAAAGCGGGCAGCCCGGCCAGGCCGGACTGCCCCAATGAATGTTTGAAAGCTGTGGAGCTTTACTCACCGTCATCGCCGATGGCCTGCACGGGGCAACCTTCCATGGCCTCAGTGCAGAGAGCAATCTCCTCATCGGTCACGGGCTGCTTGCATACGTAGGAAAGACCCTCGTCATCATCGCGGGCAAAGAAATCAGCGGCGGTCTCGCGGCACAGATCGCAGTCAATGCAGTTGCAGTCAACATAGAACTTGCCGGGAACATTCTTCTCAGTCTTATCGTCGATATCGGCCATTGTCGTGTATATGGGGGGTTGTACCCACAACCATTTATGACCTATTTTTCCCGGAATGCAACCCTTTTTTATTGCAACATCGCATTTTTCGGTACAAAATAAGGTCATGCACGACCACGAAACGGAAAAACCACAAAAAACAGGAGGGAAGAATAAGGTATGGGGAGGTATTGCCCTGCTCATCCTTGCGATTGGCGTCATTTCCTTCTGGTGCACTATGCACAAGCTCCCCCACGCTGAGTGGCGCAATGAATTCAAACCGCTTTCCTGGGAAGCGGCTGGGGTCTGCATCGACCATGCAGAAGCATACTGGAAAGCCTCTGCAGGCGATTCGCGCATGGAGCTTCGTGCCTTTTGTTTCCCCGTCTGCCATTTGGAGCTGGATGAGGCAGAAGGCAGTGGCATGGTCACCGTGCGTTTCCAGAACGGACAGGGCGTGCAGATGGGCGACCGCATCAACATTCCATACAAGGACGGCAAATTCCTGCCCCGTGAAAGCAACAGTATGCACGTGACCGAGACAGAAGCCACCGTACGCCTGGAGGACGGCTTCCTCTCCCAGGACGAGTACACCCTGCACCAGTTCAACCAGGATGCCCCGCTGTGGCGAGTTTATGTAGAGTGCCGCCCGCAGGCCGGCGATTTACAGCCCATGGGTTACCTCAGCATCATTCCCAATGACCTCTGAAGCCACGACAAGCCGGAAGGGCAGACTTTTCCGCATGCTGATCAGTCTGCTGGGTGGTGCATTCATGGCACTAGCCTTCCCGCCGTATGACTGGGGCAACCTGGTGTGGGTGGGGCTGCTGCCGTTGCTCTGCGTTCTCTGGAATGGGCGAGCAGGGTTTTGGCGCGGCTTTGGCTACGGCTGGCTGTACGGCATGGGCTGGTACTGCGTGAGCTTCTGGTGGATTCACAATGTGGGCTACGTATTCCGTATTCCGCTGCCTGTGTTTCTGGGCATAGCCTTTCTGCCGCTCATGGCGGTGTATTCGTGTCTGGTAGGTCTCTGGAGCGGAGTAGCCAACACGCTGCTGCGCCCGCGCATGGCTGGCATCCCTGACACCACCGCTCTCACCCGCCCGGAGCAGAAAAAGCAAGTCTGGAGCCAGTGGTTCACCGCAGATTTGCTTGGCACACTGCGCAGTGCCATCGGCTGTGGTGCCATGTGGGTCTGCATCGAATGGCTGCGCGCCAACGGCACTCTGGGCTTCAGCTGGAACAGCATGGGTATGGCGCTGTACAATGGGCTCTCCCTGGTGCAGTGGGCAGAGTTCACCGGCACCGCCGCCCTCTCCTTCCTTCCCGCGTCAGCCGCAGTCATCCTCTGGTGCGCTACGCGCCGCACCTGGCTGCAATACCGCGCCACCGGCCGCGGAAACCGCCCATGGGACTTCCTTGGGCTCATCGTCATTCTCTTTCTCATGTTCGCCGGCGGGTTGGCTCTTTCCAAGAAATACTCTCCGTTGGTCATGCTGAAGCAGGAAAACGTGCTGCAGCTGCCAGTCATGGGCGTACAGCTCAACCTGGACCAGGTGGAGCGCATCGAGGACGGCCCCATGCAGCCCAGACTCTACGGAGAATTCCTGCGCACCACCTACCAGGCCTTCGGCGAGGTACAACAGGCCACCATCCGCCAGGCCATGGAGAACCCGGAGCTGGCCATCACCCAGCAGCTGCCGGTCTGGGTAGTGTGGCCGGAAAGTGCCATGGGCTGCCCCATTCACCTCGATACCAGCACAAACAAACTCATCAGGGAAGACGCTAACACCACGCAGATTTTCTTCGGCGAATCCGGCCTGCCCCTGGTGCGCAGCAAGGTCCGCGAAATGGGTGGCCGGGATTTCGTGCTCTTCACCGGCGTGGACCAGTACCGTTGGGAAACCGATGCCACCACCGGCAACCGCCGCCCCCGCGGCATGTATAATTCCATGGCCATCATTCCAGGTGATTTCGATTCCATCACCACAGCATCAAAGCAGCACCTTATGCCCTTTGGCGAGTACCTCCCCTTTGTAGAGCACCTGGAATGGCTCAGCAAACTCTACACGGAAATGACCGGCACCCAGGTAGGCGATGGCATTCACCCCGGCACGGGCGATGAACCCATCGCAGTCCCCATGCCCGGCACGCAGGAGACCATCGGAGTCATCCCTGCCATCTGCTACGAGGATACTGTAGGCCGGCTCCTCACCAAATATGTGCGCAAGGGGCCGCAGGTCATTGTCAACATCTCCAATGATGGCTGGTTCCGAGACTCCTGCTGCGGCGAACAGCAAGCAAGAAATGCAGCATTCCGCTGCATTGAACTGCGACGCCCCATGGTGCGAGCCGCCAACATGGGCTACACCTGCGCCATTGCCCCCAACGGTGCATTCATGGACGTTCTGCAAAAAGCCGATGGTTCTCCCCACCTCCCTGGCCACAGCTATGCTGTGCTCCCGGTAGACAAGAATGCCGGGTACACCCTCTACGCTCTGCTGGGCGACTGGGCCGTGGTGCTCTGCGCCATCCTTGTGCTGGCCACGGCACTGCCCGCCGCCTTCCGCCGCAACTAAGCCGAGTCAACGCCATGCAGCAGACCATCCATATTGCCCTGAGCGCCGATGCCGCTTTCACTGTGCCGCTGGGGCTATGCCTGCGTTCAATCATGCAATCTGCAGCAGCAGGTACGCACTACCATTTTCATATACTGGACAGCGGGGTGAACCGCAAGCTCTTCCAGCGTGGGCAGTTCTCCAACATCACCTGGTATGATGTGGCAGGAAAAATGCGCGATTTGCCTACCACGGAGCGGTTCCCCTCTGCCACCTACCACCGGTTTCTCCTCCCCGCCCTACTCCCGCATGAAATAACACGTGTCATTTTTCTGGACTGTGACACCATGGTTCTGCAGGATCTCTCCAGCCTCTACAACCAGGATTTACAAGGCAACTGCATTGCTGCGGTACCCTGGGTCGTCCTCGGCCATTACCGCGAGGAATACGGCCAACACCTCCGCAGCTTTCCCGCCCGCTTCAACCTGCCGGATGATGGCACCCCGTATTTTTACGCCTCACTCCTCGTCATGGATCTGGCAGCCATGCGGCGAGATGGCACCACAGCCCGCATCATCGAAACCGTGCGCCGCACCCCCACGGAAAAACTCATCTGGCTGGATCAGGATGCCCTCAATGCCACTCTGCATGGGCAGATTACCCCGCTACCGCTGGAATACAACGTCATCCCCCTCTTTTCCGAACAGCTGGAAGATGAGGCAGAGTGCGCCCGCGCGGCATATACAAGCCCCGCCATTGTTCACTTTGCCGCAACCAAGCCCAACATCCTCACCGGCCCCCGCAATGAACTGGAGAAAGCCTTCTTCTGCTTCTGGCAGCAAAGCCCCTGGGCCCGCTGCATTCCTTATCCCCTTATCTCTCTCTCCCGCATGCCACGCCCCCTGGCCGCCATACTGAATGTCAGTTTCCGGGCGTTGCTTCCCTTTCCCAAGGCGCTGAGACGATACGGCGCCATGCTTGATAAACTCCGGCACCTGGCAAACTGATTCAACGGTTTTCACCGTAGCCCCGATGTGGGTCTGTTTCAGATTTGCTGGGTTATTTGCAGAATTATGCATGCATTTGTATACGTTGCCCAGGTGAGCGAAGCGAACGGAATTGAGCGCCCACAGAGTGGGTGCTGAGATGTCAGGCAGGGGGCAGCAATCGCGTCCCGGGAGGGCGCAAGCCCGCCAGCGATTGCGCACCCCCTGCTAATTGTAAAATAAAGGCGGAGCCCGCGAGAGCGGGTGACAGAAGGGGTTGCAACAATTGAGAACCGAGGCTTCTGTCACCCATTTCATGGGCTCCAGT
>JAGBZE010000169.1 GCA_017628435.1 Akkermansia sp. | reverse complement strand
CTGTTGGAAGCCGCTCAGGATGGCAGCAGTTCTGCTGGCACCGTGGTGCTGGCCACGGTGAAAGGCGATGTGCACGATATCGGCAAGAATATCGTGGGCGTGGTGCTGGCCTGCAATGGTTTCCGCGTGGTTGACCTGGGCGTGATGGTTCCCTGTGAGGATATTGTGGCCGCAGCCCGCCGCGAAAAGGCCGATCTGGTGGCCCTTTCCGGGCTGATTACGCCCTCCCTCGCGGAAATGGCCAAGGTGGCCGCTGCTCTGGAGGCTGAGGGGCTGGATATTCCGCTGCTGGTGGGTGGTGCCACGACCGGCACCCTGCATACGGCGCTGAAACTGGCTCCTCATTACCCTTCCGGCGTGGTGGTGCAGACCTCCGATGCTTCCACCATTGTTCCGGCGGCGGCAGCTCTGGTTGGCCCGGGTAAGGCGGAGTTCATTGCTGCCCACAAGGCTGAGCAGGCCCGGCTTTGCCGTGAATTTGAGCAGAAGGATGTGCCCATGTTCAGCCTTGAGGAGGCTCGCGCCCATGCTCTGGCTATTGATTGGACTGCCCAGCCGCAGCCGAAGCCGTTGCGCACAGGGGTGTTCACTGCCGGAGTGGTGAGTGGCTGCAAGTGCTGTCACCGCCAGCCGGATTTTGAGCTCACCTGGCAGCAGCTGGAGCAGAAGGCAGACTGGAGCATTCTGCTGCGTTATTTCGAAATGCAGGACGTGTGGAATCCTGCCCGCCAGACTGCTCATGCAGATGCACCGGCAGCCAAGGTGGCGGAGATGGAGAAGCTGCTGGCCGATGCCCGCGATATGCTGAAACTGGCGCAGGAGAAATTGCATGCCCGTGCGGTGTTCGGTATCTGGCCCGCCGCTCGCGCGCAAGATGATGTGGTGCTGGAGAACGGTACCGTGCTGCACACGCTGCGCCAGCAGAAGCAGAGCGAGCGCCCTCGCCGTGCTCTGGCAGACTTTGTAGCCCCGCAGGGGCAGGGTGGTTATGTGGGGGCCCTGCAGCTTTCCATTACCGGTGGGGATGCCTGGGCCGCCGCGTTCAACGCCGAAGGGGACACGTATCACGCCTTACTTTGCGCTGCTCTTTGCAGTATGCTGGCTGAGGCTCTGGCCGAATGGTCGCAGGAATGCATTGAGACGCTCTGGCCGGTAGCTGGTAGTTCCCTGATTCGCCCGGCCTGTGGATACCCCAGCCAGCCGGATCACCGAGAGAAGGAAATAGTGTTCGACCTGCTGAACGCTACAGAGCTGACCGGCGCCACGCTCACGGAGAGCGCTATGATGCAGCCGGTCTCATCGGTATGTGCTCTGCTGTTCAATCACCCCGTTGCCGGGTATTTTGCCGTGGGCCCCGTGGGCGATGACCAGCGCCGCGATTACGAAGCCCGCTCCGGTCACAGGCTGGATTGAGCTACCCGATGCGAGTCTCTCTGGATTGTTACACAAAAAAGCCACCGGGTTTCCGGTGGCTTTCTTATGTGAGGTTACCAATCCGGGAATTTAGCCGCGGAACTTAGCACGCTGGTGCTGCCAGATGGCATATGCTGCGCAAAGAACGTTGGGCAGCCACAGCACGATGTAAGGAGTGATGCCGCTGGCTTTGCGGGAAAGTTCGCAGAATACCAGGGTGACAAAGTACAACGCAGCTACCAGAATGCCAATGGCGAAACCGCTGGAGGTATCCTTGCGGCGGGCTGTAATGGCCAGTGGTACACCGATGAGCGAGAAAACGAGGCAGGCGCAGGCGAACGAAGCTCGCTGCACACCTTCTGTGCTGAACTCCAGCACGTTTTTCTTTTTGCTCATGGCACTGTTGTAGTAGTTCACGTCCTTGCGGACATCTGCCCAGAGCTGCTCTGCGCAGGGGAAAGCCGGGTTGATGGAGGCGTTGTCCTCGTAGGTCTCCAGATTTTTAGGGTCAAGCTGCAGCGTGATTTTGCTGTGGCTGAGCACATAGTCGATTTCGCTGTTGGTGAAACGGTTCGGCTTGAGGCGGCGCTGATCGCGGATGGGAATGTGGATGCGCAGCGGCATGACAGCGATGGCAGCCATATCCGTGAGCGATGCGCCGGAGCGCTCAATGCGGGCATTCTTCAGCGTGAGTTGGAGTAGACGGCTTTTCAGATCGAACTCACCGATAGTGGCGCTCTCTGCATGTATCGCATCGAAATCGGCATCCAGGCCGGAGCCCTTTGCAATGGGGTATACGTGCAGGCCTCTCAGTTCATCTCCCGAGCGCTGCTCAATATAGAGCTGCACCTTATCCAGCTTGGTGACTGTCTGGCTGGAGTTGAGAAGATTGCGGGGATTATCCATGGCTGCGCGCATGACCAGGTCGCTCATGGCGTTCTTACCCTTGGGGGCTACTTCGATGTTGATGTAGTAGCAAAGGGCGGAAAGAGCAATGCCCATACCGATGGCCGGTACACTGAGACGCCACAGGCTCAGACCTGCCATGCGCATGGAGGTCAGCTCGTTATCTGCAGCAAGTCGCCCATACACCAGCAGCACTGCCGTCAGGAATCCCCACGGCACAGAGAAAGTGAGAGAGAAGGGAATAACCTGAAGAATGAAGTCGATGACGATGGTGGGCGGTGCGCCGCTTTCCACCAGAAGGGCATGCAATTCCTTGAAGAGCTGGCCCAGCAGCAGAAGCATGGTCAGCGAAAGCACCCCCAGAAATGTCACGGAGATGAGTTGCTTGAGAATGTAGCGGTCAATAGTTTTCATTGCAACGACCATCATTCTAGCATATTTGCCAGCCCTTGCAAACAGGAAAATTGTTTTCAGTGCGTTTTTGTTGATTTTTGCGACTTGTTCTTCGCCGCTGCCCTGATGTTTCGTGATAATGACTGCGTTTGCCCGCATTGCCATTGATTTCTCTGTGTGAATCTGATATAACGGACTGTATGGCAGATAGATGGACTCAACGCCCCTGGATGATGCGGTTCCGGCAGTTCATGTGGAGCTGCTGGAAGTTTCCACTGTTCGTATATGGTCTGGCTCTTGCCTGTTCCGTGATGATGGCTGCGGTGGCCCTGTATAACTCCTGGAGTGGCGGCGCGGGTGTGGGGCTGGCGTGTGTGAAGGTGCTGCTGATAGTATTGGTGCTGGCGCTGCAGGTACTGTGGCCTGTGCTGGTGCTGTGGCCCTTCGTGATGACGGTGCTCTGCTGCAGACGGCGGGTATGGCGGCATCTGCTGTGCTGCTGGGGATGCCTGATTGGTGGTGGTATGGTGTGTGGTGCAGCCGGTACAGTGGTGTTGCTGGCGGGGTTCCGTTCGGATTTGTATATGTATGGAGTGAGTTTGCCGAAGGAAAAGGAGTATGTGGCTCCCCGTGGCATGAGACCTTGGGTGGGGGATGTTCCGCCAGTATCGGAGCGAGCTGCTGAGCTGCTGCGCCTGCGCCCTGTCCGCCCGCCGGTGCAGGTGCTGGTGCAGATGCCGCCGGTGCCGAATCTGGAGAAACTGACCCATGATGCGCCGGAGATTCTTCGGGAGTACGTGCTGCGCTGTCTGTATGCTGAGGCCACCAATCCGCGTTTCGATGCTCAGGTGCTTTGCCTTGAGCATGATTCTGTGCTGCTGGCGCATGCGAAAGAGCCTCAGTCGCATATTCTGCGTATGTCGGATGTCGCAGTGACTCGCAGGACTCACCTGCGGCCCAGGAGGAACCTTTTGGTAGAAGAGGAAAAGAAATCTGTACCATGGCAGCTGCCGCTGCATTCGGGGTGGTCGGTTGTGCTGAACAGAGATTATATCTATACCGATTGGCAGCCTGCCGAGGAACAGGTTGCCGGGCCTTTGCGTCTGCTGAATGAAAGCCTGGCTCCGCTTGCTGCCAATCCGACCCGCGCCGGGCTGGATGCTCTGGTGCCACCGCTGCCGCAGGAGCCATTTCTTTGCCTTTGGTGTGCAGATAAGGCTGGTGTGTACCGGGCCCTGGTTGTACTGCCGCCATCGTACCCTGACGGTGAGGTCGAGCTGCGGGCTCGCGATGTGTCGACCGGGAAACCTGTGGGGTGCTCCGGACGTGTCTCGAGGGGGCTCTCCCTGGATGCTCTGGGCCGCGCCATGATATGGCACAACCTGCGGGTTTACAGCGGAAACCTGAATGAGTTCTACGCCACCGAGTGGGAAATCTGGTTCACCCCGGTGGGGGGCGGCGCGCCACGCTGTGTCGGCAGACAGGAATTTCTGATGATGGGGGACGCGTAGGAGTCGTAGCGGCACACGAATCCGCTGCGGAGGATGGTAGATGCGGGATACGAGCTCCGGGGACTCACTATAGCGCTGGACATTGGTGTTTTTTTTGTTATATTGATTTCATGTTCCGGCGCCTTCTGATGAATTGTTGTGTATGTTTCGCAGGATTGTTTTCTGCGAGCGCAGGAGATTGGTATTCGGTAGAGATGCTGACAGATCTGGCTATTGTGCCGGTTTTTGCGGTAAATCCGGAGGTGTACACCGCAGATACGAGTGCCTTGAGCCACGAGATATTGCTCGAATATCTGCAGCTGAAGAATTATCCCACTCCGAAGGCTGCAGCATCGAGTCGCAAACCGCGTTGGATGCGGACTCTGCTGATATCGGATGAAAAATCAGCGCTGAGTAGCAAAGAACATCTGGCCGCGGTTGCCCGGCAGCACGGAGATAAGTTTGCTGCCATTTACAAGGCCTACGTACGCTCCGTTGAGGAGGAATCAGCCCCCGTTGGTGATTCCGGACTGGATGATGCCGCTTTGTTCCGCCTGATAACGCTGGCGGTGAGCCGGTACCAGACTACGCTCGCTGACAGAGTGTGCGATAGCGATGTCCGGGAAATGCACCGGCATCATCAGCGTTTGCTTGCAGTGCGTTTCTTTGTGCTCAGTCGAGTGAAGAGGAGCGCGTTGGACACCGGAATGAAGAAAGTGGTGTACAAAGCCTGCGCGGAGTGTACGAACAAGGAATTGACCAGGCTGCTTGGCAACATGGTAAACGGTTCCCCTGACGGTCCGCTCGGTAACGGTCTGCCCGGAAATGAAGATGCCCGGCTTTCCCGCAAGGAGATACAGACCATGGTAACTGATTGGAAGAACGAGCTGGATTCTCTGTTCGCTAAAGGTTCGGAAAATTGAGTTGAGGTATGGAATGGCTTGAGAATAATGCCTATAGCAGGCAGTTGAATCGTAGTGGTATGCGGGTCCGCTGCGGTGTGTATGCCTTCTTCGCCCTGGTGCTGGGATGGCTTGCCATGCAACAGCTGCGTGATAACTACTACATCTTGCAGGCTGACTCGGGAATTCAGGTGGAGGGTTACGTGGAGCGTCACCGGCCTGGCTACAAGAAACGCCGTCTTGAGGTGGCGATGGAATATCAGGGCGAGACGTACACGATTGTCCGAATGGGGCAGCGATTTACGAGCCGGATGTTTGATGAGGCTATCGAGACCCGGCGGGTGACGGTGTATGTGAACCCGGGGAATCCGGAAAAATCGGTGTTGAGTCTTGGTGTGCAGCCCTCCTCGTGGGTGGTGCCGCTGATTCTGGCTGTTGGGAGCACGGGTTTCTTATTCATGGCAGGGTGTGAGCTGTGGCATTATTATGGAAAGGGGGCAGGGAATGTGGAAAGCTGAGAAAGCCCGCTATGCACTGGCGGTGAAAAGGGCGGAGTTGAACACGGCGGCCTTGCTTACGTTGGCGTTTTTCTGCTTCCTGCCGCTCATGGGCGAGCAGGATTGCCACGGAACCCACGCATGGACGAGTGTTGACCTCGCTCTGCTGGGGGTGCCGGTGTGGTGCATTGCGTTCCTGTACCGGGGATGGAGTTATACGCATCTCCGCCGTGATATGTGGGTGTATGGGCTGCTGCTGGTTTATGAACTGGTGCTGGTGGCTTGCCATGCGTCGCTGCTCTGGGGGCAGCGTACGTCCTGTTGCTGGCATCAGCTCATTTTCTCATCGCAGGTTCAGACAGAAGGTGCCGTGTGGGGCTGGTTGCCGGGGCATGCTTGCCTGCTCCTGTTGGCGGGGTATTCCTTTGTGTTTTCCTGGTGCCTGGGCAGGTGCCGGAGCTGGTGAATCTTCTTTGCGCAGAGAAGTCAATACCCACCGCGTTATTTTTTTGCTGACTGGCACATTTTTAGCTCGCTTTTTACAGCTAAAAGTGGCAGAGTTAACAGGAACAAACCTATTCTGGAACCATGAGCGAACAGCCCCAGCCTCCGTATAAACGTATTCTTCTGAAATTGAGTGGTGAAGCCCTGCGTGCTCCCGGCAGCAAGGATAATATCTCCCCGGAGATTGTGGCTCGCATTGCTCGTGAGATTGCTGAAGCCCAGCAGAAGGGTGGCCTGCAGATTGCCATCGTTGTGGGCGGTGGCAACATCTGGCGCGGTGCCAAGGCCAGCGTGCGCGGTATGGATCGCCCCACGGCTGATTATGTGGGCATGCTGGCCACGGTGATGAATGCTCTTTCCATTTGCTCCGCCGTGCAGGAGGCCGGTGTGCCCGCCCATGTGCAGAGCGCTATTGAGATGAAGAACGTGGCTGAGCCCTATGTGCGTAACAAGGCCCGCCACCAGCTGCGCTCCGGCGAGGTGGTAGTGTTTGCTGCCGGTACCGGCAACCCCTTCTTCAGCACCGATACGGCCGCTGCTTTGCGCGCCTGTGAAATCAATGCCGAAGTGGTGATGAAGGCTACTTCCGTGGATGGCGTGTACACCGCCGACCCCAAGACTGACCCCACCGCCACGCGCTTTGATGAGATTTCCTACGAGGAGTGCATCTCCCGCAACCTGAAGGTGATGGATCAGACCGCTTTCACCCTGTGCAAGGACAATGCCAAGCCCATTATGGTGTTCGATATGCACCAGCCCGGCAATATCACCCGCGCTCTGCTCGGTGAGAAGATTGGCACCATCATCGGCTGATGATAAACAGATTTCAACACATATAACCAAATACAACAATGGACGAAGAGACACTCTTACTCGAAGTAGAGACAGGCATGGAGGAAGCTGTGGAGCACATGCAGGCTGGTTTTGCTGGCGTGCGCACTGGTAAGGCTTCCCCCTCCCTGGTGGACAATATGGACATTTTCGTGGCTGCCTACGGTTCCAGCATGAAGCTGAAGAGCCTGGCTGTGGTTTCCACCCCCGATGCCCGTTCCATCCTGATTCAGCCGTTTGACCCGGGTACCCTCAACGATATCAAGAAAGCTATCGCTGAAAGCCGCCTGGGTATTTCCCCCATCATCGATGCCCGCTCCGTGCGTCTGCCCATTCCTGAGCTGACCGGTGAGCGCCGCAAGGAGCTCTGCAAGTATGTGGCCGGTCTGGGTGAGGAAACCCGCGTGCGTATTCGTGGTGTTCGCAAGACCGGTATGGACGGCATCAAGAAGATGAAGGCCGATAACATCCTGACTGAGGACGGTGTGCGCACCGCCGAGGATAAGGTTCAGAAGCTCACCGATAAGTACGTGAAGACCGTTGGCGACCTGGTGGCTGCCAAGGAGAAGGACATCATGACGGTGTAATTTTT
>JAGBZE010000168.1 GCA_017628435.1 Akkermansia sp. | reverse complement strand
CCCGCTCTCGTGATTGCCTACAGCCACTGCATCAACCACGGCATCAACATGGCCCAGGGTCTTGACCGCCAGAAGGATGCCGTAGACTGCGGCCGCTGGCTGCTCTACAACTTCAACCCGGACAACATCAAGCAGGGCAAGAACCCGCTCTCCATCAAGAGCAAGGCTCCCAAGATGCCCGTGCGCGATGCCCTCATCGGCGTGGACGGCAAGGGCGGCGAAAACCGCTTCAAGATGCTGGCCAAGACCAACAAGGCCAACTTCGAGAAGCTCCTCGCCCTCGAAGAGCAGGACATCGCCCGCCGCTGGCGCCTCTACCAGGCCCTGGCCGCCATCGATTACAGCGCCGAGGCCGAAACTACCCCCGAGGCATAAGCCCCGGCAGCCCCATTAACTTCAACGGCGTGCGGTTCACCACCGCACGCCGTTCTTGTTTAAGCTATCAACGTATCATTAAAGTATACTTCTATATTCACATAAACACCTGCTATTCTACTACTTAAATCATCATTAAAGTATACCTTAATGCACTTTATTCCTTACCTGGTACTTTAGTCTTGCATATTTCGCTGAAATTCGTACACTGTGCGGCCCATGAGCCGCACTGTCAGACAAGCTTTCATCGACACCTTACCTGTATTGACCGGGTACCTGGCTCTGGGCTTCGGTTTCGGCATCATGCTGCAGGCAGCCGGTTTTCCGGTGTGGCTAGCGCCGGTGATGAGCATCACTATGTACGCCGGAGCCATGCAATATGTGGCGGTGGGGTTGCTGAGCAACGGGGCCTCGTTGCTCACTGTGGGGCTCACCACGGTTCTGGTGAATGCACGCCACCTGTTCTACGGCATTTCTCTGCTGGATAAGTTCAAGAACACCGGAAAGCGCACGCTCTACATGATATTTGCGCTCACCGATGAAACCTATTCCCTGCTGTGCCGGGATAACGCGGAGGTGCCGGCGAAGGAGAAGAAGACCTACTACTTCTTCATCTGCTTCTTCGACCACTGCTACTGGATTACCGGCTGCACGCTGGGCGCGGTGACGGGCTCCCTGGTCTCCTTCAACAGCCAGGGCATTGATTTTGTGCTCACGGCGCTGTTCATCACCATTCTCATCGAGCAGTGGCAGAGCATGAAGAAGCATTTCCCGGCCCTCATGGGCGCAGCAGTCACCGCCGGGTGCCTGGTGCTGTTCGGCAAGGAAAACTTCATGATTCCTGCCATGATTGTGATTCTGCTGCTGCTCTGCATCCATAAGGAGGAGGTTTCCCATGGTTAATGCCCACACCTTCTATGCCATCGCGGTGATGGCGATTATCACAGCCCTGCTGCGCTTCCTGCCCTTCCTCATCTTCAAGGGCAAAGCCTCCACCCCGCCGCTGGTCGAAAAACTGGGCCGCCTGCTGCCCAGCGCTGTGATTGCCATGCTGGTGGTCTATTGCATGAAGGATATGCACTTCTCCGGCATGGCCGGCTATATGCCCGCCATCATCGCCAGTCTGCTGACGGGTGTGCTCCACCTCTGGAAGCGCAATACCCTGCTGAGCGTCATCAGCGGCACAGTTTGTTATATGCTACTGGTTCAATTTGTGTTCTAAGTGAATACTATTGACAAAAAGTCAGGGCATCAGTACAATACCCCCGCACACCCCATGATTGAAATTCCCGCACACGCCCTTACCGTTATCGAACGCCTGGAACGCTATGGCTACGAAGCCTATGTGGTGGGCGGCTGCGTGCGCGATTCGCTGCTGGGCCGCCAGCCAAAGGACTGGGATGTGTGCACCAACGCCCTGCCGGAGGAGGTACTGCGCGTCTTCAAGCGTTTCCATGTCATCAAGACCGGTCTGCAGCACGGTACGGTAACTGTTATGGTGAACCACGAGCCGGTGGAGGTGACCACCTTCCGCATCGATGGCAACTACACCGACAACCGCCACCCGGACAGCGTGAACTTCGTGAGCCGGGTGGAGGAGGACTTGGCACGGCGCGATTTCACCATCAACGCCATGGCCTACAACCCCACCCGCGGCCTGGTGGATGCCTTCGACGGCCAGCGCGACCTGCAGACCGGTACCATCCGCTGCGTAGGCGAACCGGATGCCCGCTTCAACGAGGATGGTCTTCGCATTCTGCGCGCCCTGCGCTTTGCCGCGCGTTATAACTTCGGCATCGAGACCGAAACCGCCTTCTCCATCCACCGCAACCGCCACCTGCTGGAAAATGTGAGCGTGGAGCGTATCTTCACCGAGCTGAAAGGCATCCTCGTGGGCGAAGGCGTGCTGGGCATGATGCAGGCTTTCCCGGATGTTTTCACCGTCATTATCCCGGAACTGGCCCCCACCGTGGGGTTCGACCAGCGCAACCCGCACCACTGCTACGATGTGTGGACCCACACTGCCCACGCGGTGCAGGCAGCCCCGGCCAGCGAGGTACTGCGCCTGGCCCTGCTGCTGCACGATATTGCGAAACCCGCCACCTTCACCCAGGGAGAGGACGGCAAGGGGCATTTCTATGACCACGGCACCAAGGGCGCCGAAATGGCACGCGATATTCTGCTGCACCTCAAGAGCGATACCGCCACCCTGCAGACGGTGGTCACCCTGGTGCGTGAGCACGATTCCATGCTGCCCACCACCGCCCCCGGCATGCGCCGCCTGGTCGGTCGCCTGGGGCTGGAAAACCTTCAGCTTCTGCTGGAAATGAAGCAGGCTGACATGACCGCCCAGTCCACCCACGAGCGCCCGGAGAAGCAGGCTACGCTGCGTGAGGCACGCCTGCTGCTGGAAGATGTGCTGGACGAACAACCCGCCTTCACGGTGGGCGATTTGCAGGTAAACGGCCGCGACCTCATCAGCCTGGGCGCCAAGCCCGGCCCCGCCATGGGCGATATCCTCAAAACCCTGCTGGCCGAAGTGCAGGATGAAATTTTACCCAACACGCGCGAGGCCCAGCTGGCCCGCGCCAAAGATCTTCTTTAACCCCAACAACCCATACATAACACACCATGAGCTGCTGTCCTAACTGCACCGGTAATCAATCCCCTCGTTCCCGTTTCGTCACCCTCCTCCTCAGCCTGCTGATTTGCAGCGGCATCGGCGGTGTACACCGCATCTACGCCGGCAAGGTCATTACCGGCATCATCCAATTCTGCACCTGCGGTGGCTTCGTCATCTGGCAGGTGTTTGACATCATCCGCATCATTCTGGGGTGCTTTGATGATAAGGAGGGCAAGATAATCTAAGTCCTCGCGCAGCGAGGATTTCGTCTTGCCAACGGCAAGATTTCGTCCGGCCTCGCCGGATTTCGTCCCGGTTCCACAGGAACCGGGATTTCGTTTTCCCAGAGGAAAACAACCCTATATATCGGGCGTTAATTGGGAAGTGACTTGCCGCCACACTAGGAGCATGCTACTATGCCAGTATCATGAAACCCCATCCTCTTGCTGAGCAAAGCCTTGATTTTGCCGTGGAAATTGTCCGGCTCTGTGACAGTATCGAGCGGCACGCCGTATTGAAAAACCAGCTTATACGCTCGGCTACCAGCATCAGTGCAAACATTCACGAAGGCGTTTATGCCTCCAGCGGGGCTGATTTCATCGCAAAGTACCAGCTTTCCCTCAAGGAATGCCATGAAACAGAATACTGGATACAGGTGCTCATGCGGGCGGGCATTGTGCCTGCCGAGGTTATTACACCACTGCTGCATCGATGCGGCAACATCAGGGCTATGCTGATTGCATCTCTCAATACGGCGAAAAAGAAGTGATGTTTTCCCAATCTCCGCTTAATTTGTTGATTTTCACACCATAGGAAAACGAAATCCAGCCCCTGCGGGGCTGGACGAAATCCGTCAGAGCCGGACGAAATCTTGCCTGCGGCAAGACGAAATCCTCGCTGCGCGAGGACTTGGGCTAAACACACATAGCAACACGCAACTCTGCCACCTGCTCAGCCTTGCCAAGCACAGCACCCAGCGCAAAGCCGAACTCGAGCGCAGCGCCGGGGCCACGGCCCGTCACCAGCATACCATCCGTCACGGCAGGCTCAGCCAGCACTTCGGCGGCAGACTTCAAATCACCCTCCACACCGGGATAGCAGGTCACGCGGCGGTCTTTCAGCACACCGGCAGCCTCCAGCGCAATGGGGGCAGCACAGATAGCCGCCACCAGCTTACCTTCCTTGTGCATGGCGCGCACCAGGCTCAGCACGCCGGGCGTATCGCGCAGCAGCCAGGAGGCAGGGCCACCGGGCAGAATAATGCCGCTGTAGTCCTCCGGGTTCACATCCACCATCAGCATCTCGGCCATGGTGGTGATGCCATGGGCACCTTCCACACTGCGGCTCTTCACACCAGCTGTCACCACAGGAATCTCCAGACGACGCAGAATATCAATGGGCGCAATCAGCTCAATCTCCTCATAGCCGGGAGCCATCAGCACTAGTACGGGTTTCATGCTCGCATCATACCCGCCCCACACCCGCTTTGTCAAGAAAGAAGCCGTTTCCACCCATAGATATCATGTCCCTGTATCTTGAGTACACCACAATATATTGTACCACATGAAAAAAAGTTATTGAAAATCTTGCGAATTTTCGAATTTGTGCTTGCCAGTTGCTGCAAGAATAGGTAAAATATGCTCAACAAAGGAGGTTCTCGATGAAATTCACACTCGCAAAACAAGTTCTGCTCGATGGTATTAACAAGGTGGCCGGCGTGGTTTCCACCCGCCCCAGCATGCCCATTCTTTCCAACGTGCTGCTTGATGCATCCGATGGCGAGCTGAAGCTCACCACCACCAGCATGGAGCTGACCATTCTTACCAAGGTTCCCTGCATTGTGGAGAAGCCGGGTTCCATCACCCTGCCCGCCAAGAAGCTGCAGAGCATCATCCGCGAGCTCCGCGACGGCGAAGTAAGCATCGAGGTAAACGGCACCGTTGCCACCATCCGCTGCAACCGCGCCCAGTTCAAGCTGAACGGCCTGCCCGCCAATGAATTCCCCGGCCTTCCCGTATTCAAGGAAGCCCGCGAATTCAAGGTGCAGCAGGGCGTGCTGAACAAGGGCTTTGCCTTCACCGAATTCGCCATCTCCAACGACGGCACCCGCTACGTGCTCAACGGCATCTACACCTGCTTCCAGGACGGCAAGCTCACCCTCGTAGCCACGGATGGTCGTCGTCTGGCTCTGTTCGAGAGCGAGCTGGAGTTCCCGGAATCCCAGAGCGTATGCATCGACATTCCCAGCCGCGCTGTGGCTGAAGTACACCGCCTGCTGGGTGACAATGGCGACGTGATGGTACGCATCACCAGCAACCAGGCTTCCTTCGATTTCGGCGATACCCTGCTCATTACCAAGCTCATCGATGGCAATTACCCGAACTACCGCCAGGTAATCCCCAGCCGCTACAACGAGCGCGTGGTCATTCCCGCCGCCGAGCTGCAGAGCGCCGTCCGCCGCGTGTCCCTACTCTCTTCCGAGAAGACCAACACCGTGAGCTTCCGCTTCACCCCCGGTGTGATGTCCGTGCAGTCCAGCGCCAACATGGGCGAGGCTAACGAAGAAGTGCCCATCGACTACAACGGCCGCGAAATTTCCATCTCCTTCAACGCTGACTACGTGCTGGCTCCGCTCAAGTCCGTAGGCGACCAGGATGTACTCATCGACCTCATCGACACCGCCAGCCCCGGCGTCATGCGCGTGGCAGATGAGTTCCTCTACGTACTCATGCCTATCCGCGTGTAACTACAAGTTTTTTTCAAGGTGATACAGCTGAGGGGTGGCCGACGAAAGTCCGTCGCCCCTCTTATTTTGTACCCAGCCGCCCAGCTAATCCACCCGGCTAAAAGCAGCTAATTTCCGGCTAATTGCAGCTAAATTAGCCGCATTTTATTGACAAGCGGCGACAAAATGCTACAATAAGCCTATGAAACCGCGTCCCAAAGCACCTAAGGTAGAGCAATATATACCAAGACCAGGCATCGACCTGGTTCAGGTGCTGCAATTATCTGCCCCGGAAGCTAACCGGACAGATCGCTACCTGAGCTGGGAAGAATTACGCTATCGCCGCGCCCCGCAACCGCTGGACTCAGAAGGCTGGTGGGTAGGCCTCAAGCTGCACCGCATGCAGGCGCGCCAGGCGCTATCCCTCAAGGACAGGAAGGGAGTCGCCTTCAGCTACACCGTCACACGCATGATGCAATCCCTGCTGCACCAGATTGACATGCAGGGCGGCGGCATTCTGCATGCCAGCAACCAGAACCTACTGAGCGAGACAGACCGCAACCGCTATCTGCTCACCTCCCTCATGGATGAGGCTATCATGTCGAGCCTGCTGGAGGGCGCAGCCGTCACACGCGCAGAGGCTAAGGAACTGCTGCGCAGCAACAGAAGCCCACTGAATACGCACGAGCGCATGGTAACCAACAACTACCGCACCATGCAGCTGCTCATGAGCTGGAAGGATGCTCCCCTGACCCGGGAACGCATCCTCTCCCTGCACCGCACCATGACAGAGGGGACCATCCCTCTCGAAAAATCCGGCGCGCTGAGAACAGACGCTGACAAGGTGCGAATCGAGGCCAGTGCATCGGGCGAAATCATTCACATTCCCCCGTCTGCAGACACGCTGCCTGAGCGGCTGGATGCTCTGTGCGCCTTTGCCAATAACGAGGACGGCGAATATATACACCCGGTTCTGCGGGCAATCATGCTTCATTTCTGGCTGGCCTACGACCATCCCTTCATCGATGGTAACGGGCGCACGGCCCGAGCCCTGTTCTACTGGGCCATGCTGAAATCCGGCTACTGGTTATTCGAGTATATCTCCATCTCACAGGAAATATACCGGCATGCAAAATCCTATTACAACGCCTTTATTCACAGCGAGGAGGATGATAATGACCTGAACTACTTCCTGACTGACCAGCTTTCAACCATCCATCATTCCATCACCAGCCTCATGGAATACCTGGAACGCCGCTCCGCTGAGCAGACTGAACTCAACTCCCGACTCAAAGGCAGGCCGGAATTCAACCACCGGCAAAAGGCCTTGCTGGCCGAGATGCTGAAGAACCCGGATATGCGCACCAGAGTCACTGCGCACTGCCGCGAGTTCAATACTGTACGCCAGACAGCCCGCACCGATCTGGCAGCTCTGGTCGATGCAGGCATGCTCCTGGTACACAAGCAGGGCAACGAATTCATCTACACCCCTGCAGCTAATCTGAAGCAGCTAATTTCCGGCTAATTGCAGCTAAATTAGCCGGAAGCATAAGGGGAGCACCATTGCTGGTGCTTCCCTTATGCTTTGCTGTAAAATCACTTACTCACCCAGGGAGCAGGCGAGGGTCTGAGCCACGCCCTCAAATGCTGCAGCCACGCGGTTGGAGCCGGTATCCTCCAGCGCCACCGGGCGGCCCTGGTCGCCACCCTCGCGGGTGCGCATATCCAGCGGAATCTTGCCCAGCATAGGCACGCCGAGCTTCACCGCCTCGCGGTCGCCGCCGTGCTGGCCGAAAATGTAGTGCACCGTCTCGTCCGTGGGGCAGATGAAATAGCTCATATTCTCCACGATACCGAGGATAGGCACATCCGTGCGCTGGTACAGGCCGATGGCCTTGCGGGCATCGATAAGGGCCATTTCCTGCGGCGTGGTGACCACCACCACGCCATCCAGCTGCACCGTCTGCACAATGGTGAGCTGAATATCGCCCGTGCCGGGGGGCATATCCAGAATCAGGAAGTCCAGCTCGCCCCAGTCTGTCTCCTTCAGGAACTGCTGCGTGTAGCGCGTAGCCAGCGGGCCACGCACCGCCACGGGGGAGGCCTCATCCATCATGAGCCCCATGGAAAGCAGCTTCACGCCATGCGCCTGCACGGGGATGAAACGCTCATCCTCGCCGGCATCCGGCAGCTCCTTCGTGCCGAACATCAGCGCCATGGAGGGGCCGTAAATATCCAGGTCAAGCAGGCCGGTACGGTAGCCCAGGCGGCTCAGCGCCACAGCCAGGTTGGCAGACACCGTGCTCTTACCCACGCCACCCTTACCGGAAGAAATGCCGATGATATGCTTCACACCGGGCAGCGGGGTTTTCCACTTGGCAGGGTCATCCTGCATGCGGGCCTGCTTCTCCAAATCGGGGTTGCGGTACTCGATATCCACGTCGATGCTCTTCACGCCGGGCATCTCCTTCACCTCGGTCATTACGCTCTGGTACACAAAGCGCGGCACGTCCTCGTTCTTGCTCTCGATGCGCAGCTCAATACGCACCGCACCCTCGGCAGAAACCTCGATATTCTTCACCAGACCACACGACACGATATCGCGGCTGAAACCCGGATATTTCACCGTGGTCAGCGTCGCGCGAATCAGCTCAGGCGTTACTTTTGCATCACTCATATCTCAAAAAGCCCGCAGGCCTTGCTACTATGCGCCTTCCACCCCCTTTTGTCAAGGTGAAAGCCAGCCATGTTCTCCCCTGCGGAGATGTTGATTTTCTGATTCAGGATGTATCAGGTTCCCCTGCCAGGCGGCAAATAAATTCATTTTCGGCTTGACTTTCAATGTAAAATGGTGCATCTTTGCGGCTCACCAAACCCAATATTACTGAGTTATGGCAAACATGAATGTTATTCTCGCTACGAAGATCGAAGGTCTGGGCTGTGAAGCCGACCTCGTTACCGTGAAGGCTGGTTACGGCCGCAACTACCTGATTCCTCAGGGCCTTGCGTTCGAGGCTACTCCCGCCAACCAGCGTTTCATCAACATG
>JAGBZE010000167.1 GCA_017628435.1 Akkermansia sp. | reverse complement strand
TAAACTGGGTAATGAGTCAAGCCTAAATTAACCGCTCCGTCTCCATGATGAAACAGTCATTCCATCACCTTCTCCTCGCCACCGGTATGCTGGGGATTTCCCTGCTTAATGCACAGGAAATGCCAGAGTTCAGTGAAGAAGCAGTAGACACAGCATTCGATGGCATTCCGGAGTACGCCGCACAAGAAGAATCTCACCGTCGCCCGGGTGAGGTTCCGGCCATGTTCCGCGATGATTCCATGCTGGATGACTCTCATTCCAACCAGGAGTTGGGCATCAATGTTTACACGGCACCCTCCATCAGCAAGATTTTTGCCCAGCTGGATACCCTGCCCTCCATTCCGGAGGAATACGTTCTGCGCCGCCGCGCAGAACACCTGCCACTGACCGCCGGCAAGCTGGCCCTGGAGATGGGCTACCTGCTGGCAGATGGCTTCATCGCCGTGCGCAGTGGCCATATGAATGACATCAAACCCATTGCTCTGGATCTTTCCCGCTACGGCAAGGCCATGGGCGTAGGCGACAAGATGAACACATACTCTGCCAGCCTGCTGGAGCATGCAGAAAAAGGCCAACTGGAGGAATTCAAGCGCATCCTCTCCTCCACACAAAGCGCAGTAAATGAGGAGCTGACCGCCCTGCGCGACCCGGATCAGGCGCATCTTCTGGCATTGGGCGGCTGGGTACGCGCCCTGGAAGCCGCCGCTGCCGCCATTGAGCAGCGATTTGATGCCAGCCAGGCTGCCGTCATTTTCTACCCGGATGCTCCCGCCTATTTCAATGAGATTCTGAGCGGCCTGCATCCCCGCGCCGCCAGGCGCCTGAAGGTGGCTTCCATGAGCCGCCATATGGAGGCTCTCATCAACCACATGACCCTGGCCCCCGGTGAATCCCCCACTCTGGAGAAGGTTCGCAGCATCCGGGAAGCCGCAGGTTCCATTTCCACCATCGCCGTGGGCGAAGGTTATGAGCACTAAATGCCCCAGTCTCCCGGTTTATGCTCCACTGGAGCTGCGCCTCGTCATGTCCGGGGTGCAGGCGTTGCGTCGTCCCCGCCCGGTGTACCGCACGCTCTTCCGCATCAGCATCTGCAACACCGGAAACCAGGCGGTACGCCTGCTGGGCCGCAAATGGACCCTGCGCGACCGCAGCGGCAACACCCGCATCATTGAGGCATCCAAAGTATTCAGCGACTATCCCACCCTGCCCCCCGGAGCTGTGTTTTCCTGCAGCGGCTGCCATGAGTTTGACGCCCCGCCTGTAGCCATGGAGCTCCGCCTTTTCGGCAACGATGAACTGGGCGGACCCTTCATTTCGGAGCCGCTGTATTTTCCCCGCAACTGTTTCCAGCAGTAGGCGTGTAGGAACACAGCCACGCTGCACCATTGACAGCGCTCGCATTGGGGTGTATCATCCACCTCAGACATGAACACCTACAAGATTGCAGTCCTGGCGGGCGATGGTATCGGCCCGGAGGTTATGGCTGAGGCACTTCGCGTGCTTGATGCTGTGGAAGCAAAGTTCGGCTTCAAGACGAAGCGCACCGAGTGCTTCGTGGGCGGCGCCGGCATAGATAACTGCGGCAAGGCCCTGCCGGCAGAAACCCTGGCTGCCTGCGAAGCGGCGGATGCCATTCTCTTCGGCTCCGTGGGTGGCCCCAAGTGGGATTCCCTCCCCCCGGATGAACGCCCGGAGCGCGGCGCCCTGCTTCCCCTGCGCAAACATTTCTCCCTGTTCGCCAACCTGCGCCCCGGCATCTGCCTGCCGGAGCTGGTGGATGCCTCCCCGGTGAAGAATTCCCTCATCCCCGGCGGTTTCGATATTCTCTGCGTGCGCGAACTCACCGGCGGCATGTACTTCGGTGAGCCCAAGTTCTACGGCGAGCGCGATGGCGAAACCATCGGCCTGGATACCCTTATCTACAAGAAGAGCGAGGTGGAGCGCATCGCCCGCGTGGCCTTCGAGGCTGCCCGCGGCCGCAGCAAGAAGCTGTGCAGTGTGGATAAGGCCAACGTGCTGGCTTCCTCCGTGATGTGGCGCGATGTGATGAACGCCATTGCCCCCGAATACCCGGATGTGGAACTCACCCACATGTATGTGGACAACGCCGCCATGCAGCTGGTGCGCAACCCGAAGCAGTTCGATGTGATGGTCACCGAAAACACTTTCGGCGATATCCTCACGGATGAAATGGCCATTGTCTGCGGTTCCCTGGGCATGCTGCCCAGTGCATCCCTCAGCCACGGCTCCAACACCTTCTTCGGGCTCTACGAACCCTCCGGCGGCTCCGCCCCCGATATCGCCGGCAAGGGCATTGCCAACCCCATTGCCCAGATTCTTTCCATGGGCATGCTCCTGCGCTACACCTGCAAGGAAACCGCCGCGGCCGATGCTGTGGACGCTGCTGTGCGCAAGGTTATCGCCGCCGGCTACCGCACAGGCGACCTCGCCACCGGTGCAGAGGGCGAAATCCGCGTCGGAACCCGTGGCATGGGCGATGCTATCATCGCTGCTCTGTAAGAAAAACAAATTATTTTTCAACAATTCGTAGATTTTTCTTGTAATTATTCTAAAATAGATTATACTACGGCCATGACAACGATCGACAACCTCAAGACCGCCATTATCGGCGAAAGCACCGCCAGCGCCAAGTACGCTGCTTATGCAACCCGCGCCGCCCAGGAGGGCTACCCGCTCATCGAAAAGCTCTTCGCCGCAGCCAGCCGCGCTGAGCGTATTCACGCCACCAACCACAACAAGGTGCTCGTGAAACTGGGCCAGGCTCCCATCGACATCGAGATGCACATCGAAGTGGGCAACACCGTTGAGAACCTGAAGGCCGCCATCGCTGGCGAGACCTACGAGTTCACCGACATGTATCCTCCCATGATTGCCAAGGCTCAGGAGGAAGAGATTTCCGATGCCGTGCGCAGCTTCACCTGGGCCAACGAAGCGGAAAAGGAACACGCCGACCTGTACAGCAAGGCCCTTGCCCAGCTCGAAGCCGGTGAGAAGCTCGACCTGCCCGCCAAGTACTACGTGTGCCCGCTCTGCGGCGACACCTTTGCCGAAGGCACCGAACCCGACAAATGCCCGCTCTGCAACTTCCCCAAGGCGAAGTACATCGAGATCTAAGCAATCTCACGCGCCGCATGGCGCGTTTTCACCCTTCATTTTTCACACGCCCGCGAAATGCGGGCGTTTTCATTTTATCCACGCTACCTATCATGAAAACTCGCGCTGCGCGCTCGTGTGAAAGATGAAAAATGAAAACATGTGCGCAGCGCACATGTAAGTTACCCTCACGCGCCGCCAGGCGCGTTTTCACCTTTCATTTTTCACACGCCCGCGAAATGCGGGCGTTTTCATTTTATCCACGCTACCTATCATGAAAACTCGCGCTGCGCACATGTGATGAGAAAAACCCCTTATTCCCTCCAGAAACGAGCCGGGGCCACAACACGCCGCATATCCAGATAACGCGTACGGAGCAGCGCCGAATCCCGATGGCCGATTTCACACTGAAGCTCTGCAAAACTGCGAAAATAGCTCAAGTGGTAGCTCGCAAAGGTATGCCGCAACGTATCCTGTGGCCATGGGTGTGTATCCGTGTTCCACCCGGCATACCGCCTCAATTTTCGCCAATGAAGCCCCCAATTCGGAGGACAAACCGGACAAGCTGCTGATTTTTGGTGATTTCGCAGAATTTTCAATAATGGTTTGTGAATTGTTACCCGGCGCGCTCCACCGGTCTTGCTGTGTCTTGGTAATATATAGATGGCTCGCTCCTGCAAATCCACCTCTGCCCATCTGAGCCTTGCCACCTCGTGTGGACGAATGCCGGCATACAACATCATCCCCACAGCCGCCGCACAGCTACCACCTCTGTAACTCGCGGCAGTCTGCTGCAAAGCCTGAATCTCCTGCTGAACAAGAATAGGCACGGGCTTCTCCACCACCCGAGGCACCTCTACCCTGGCCACCGGATTATCGTTACACCAACCCCGCTTCAGCGCTGTGCCAAACACCCCGCTGAGAATCAACCGCGCCTTCTGCCTCTGCCGCGGAGTATCAAAAGCCATTTCAATATACAACGCACAATCCTGCGCTGAAATTGCCCGCACTTTCCGCCGTGCCAGTCCCGGGCATCGCTTCATGAACCTCCGCGTGAAATATCGGAAATCATT
>JAGBZE010000166.1 GCA_017628435.1 Akkermansia sp. | reverse complement strand
TTTCGCGGTATTCCAGAATATCTGCCACCAGCGGGGAAACGGGTACCAGCTTGCGGAGCGTTTCTTCATCGGTCACATACTGTCCGGTCTTGGTTTTCTTCGGCTTGGCGAGCAGCTTCATTTCATCGAAGAGCAGTTCGCCGAGCTGCTTGGGGGAGTTCAGGTTGATGGGGCGGCCTACCTGCTCATCAATTCGGGCGCGGATGGCCTCAATCTGCTCGCCGAGTTCATCGGCGCTTTTCTGCAGCAGCTCGGGCTCCACGCGCATGCCTTCCTCCTCGATGCCGGCCAGCACGGGCACGAGCGGGAACTCGATGCTGCGCATCAGTTCATCCTGCCCGGCTTCCACCAGCTGCGGCTGCAGCGCGTGGTAGAGGCGCAGGGTCACATCTGCATCTTCCGCAGCGTATTCGGCCATGGTTTCCACAGGCACGGCAGCGGTGTTCATGTCCTTGCCCTTACCGGCAATGTCTTCCAGATGAATGGTTTTGTACTGCAGCAGGGCTTCGGCCATTTCATCCATGCCATGGCGCAGTTCCGGATACAGTGCGCAGTGCGCCAGCATGCAATCAAAGAACGGGCCATTCACCACCAGACCGGCCTGGTGCAGCACCTGAATATCGAACTTGGCATTCAGCCCCACTTTCTCTGCGCTGCCGGCAAAGGCGGCGCGGAAGCATTCCAGCCAGCCATCCTCTGCCGCGGGGATGTAGTAGGCCTCGTGCGCGGTGATGGCAATGGAGAAGCCCAGCAGCTTATCGGTGAGCGGGTCCAGCCCGGTGGTTTCGGTGTCGAACGCCCAGCGGTCGGCCTGCTCCATGCGGGCGGCCAGGGCAGCGCGGGCTTCGGGCGTGTTCACCAGGTGGTATTGGTGCGGGGTGGTGGTGATATCTGCCAGCTGGGGCAGGGTGAACAAATCGAGCTGTGTTTCGCCCTCTGCCTGCTCTGCCGGAGCAGCTGCTGCAGCAAAGAGCTCGCCCATATCTGCATCGCTCGGCTGGGTGCCACAGAGTTTCTTTGCCAGCTCCTTGAACTCCAGCTTTTTGAGGATATCGCCCAGTGCTCTGGTGTCGAACTCCTGTACGCGGCAGTCCTCCAGCTTGATATCCACGGGCACATCGCGGCGAATGGTGACCAGCTCGTAGGAAAGGCGGGCGGCATCGGCATTCTGCTCAATCTTCTCGCGCATCTTTCCCTTGATTTCAGCGCTGCGGGTCAGCATGTTCTCAATGCTGCCGAATTGGGTGATGAGTTTCTTTGCCGACACGGCACCCACACCCGGCACGCCGGGAATGTTGTCTGATGAATCGCCCATGAGGGCCAGGATATCAATAATCTGGCGCGGGTTCTCGATGCCCCATTCCTCCAGGAATTCCTCCACGCCCACCGTCTCGAACTCGCTGCCTTTCTTGCCGGGGCGCCAGAAGGAACAGGTGGGCGAAAGCAGCTGCCCCAGGTCTTTGTCCTTGGAAACCATGTAGGCCTGCATGTCGCCCGCTTCATCGCTCATGCGCGTGATGGTGCCGATAAGGTCATCGGCCTCGTACCCCGGCATGCGCAGGGTCTTGATGCGCATGGCGGCCAGAATATCCACAATCCAGGGAATGGAATCGCGCAGTTCCTGGGGCATGGCCTGGCGGTTGGCCTTGTATTCCGGGAAACGCTCATGGCGGAATGTAGGACCGCTGGGATCCAGGCAGGCCACCACGTGCGTGGGCTTTTCTTTTTCGAGGAGATGCACCACGGTATTGATGAAGCCGAACATGGCAGAAGTGTTCAGCCCCGTGGAGTTGCGCATGGGGTTGTTGATAAAGGCATAGAAGGCGCGATAAATCAACGCCATGCCGTCCAGAATACAGAGTTTGGCCATTATGTATATAATGTAGCATATTCTCCCCCATGCCGCAAGTGAAATGCAGGACAGCACGAAACGCTTTTTCTTGCTATCCGGGCGGCTTGTGATAGAATGTAAGCATGACCACTCTCAGGCAGCTTGCGGTAGAGACTCTCACTCATATGGTGGAGGGAGGGCAGGAGCGTCTGGCGGTGGATGACGAGGCTCGCGGTATTCTGCGTCAGTGGATGCTGGATGCCAGGAAGGGGACACCGGCTGCGCCGGTAGAGGAAGTCTCCCCGGCACCGCGTGCAGAGCAGCCGGAGATGAGTGTGGAAGAAAAACTGGATTTTCTTCGCCGGAAAGCTGCAGATTGGAAGCCGGCGCGCCGCCTGGGTACGCTGCGCGAAAAGATGGTCTTTGCTGTGGGGAATCCGCATGCCCGGCTCATGCTGGTGGGGGAGGCTCCGGGGTATGAGGAAGAGCGGCAGGGTGAACCTTTTGTGGGGCCTGCCGGGCAGTTGCTTACCCGTATTCTGGGGACTATGGGGCTGCAGCGCAGCGATGTGTATATTTCTAACGTATGCAAGTTCCGCCCGTCCATGGGCGAGAATCAGGGCACGGCAAACCGTGCGCCCTCTCCGGAGGAACTTGCGGCGTGTCTGCCGCTCATCATGGCGGAAATTCGGGCTATTCAGCCGGCCTGCATTGTGTGTCTGGGCGGTAGTTCTGCCAAGGGATTGCTGGGGGCTCAGCAGGGGGTGAGTGCGCTGCGGGGACAGTGGTTTGCGTGCCAGGGGGTGCCGGTGCGTGTGACGTATCATCCCAGTTATCTGCTGCGCAATGAGGCACGCTCTGCCCGCCGCTCTGTGTGGGAGGATATGCTGGAGGTAATGCAGCGCCTGGGTATGCCTGTCAGTGAAAAGCAACAGAATTATTTCCGCTGATGCGTCTTCTTTCCATAGCATGCAGCTTGTTGCTGCTGACCGGGTGTCACAATATCTATCAGCTGCGTAAGGCTGCGGTGAATGGTGACCCGGAGGCGCAGTATGAGTACGGCCGCCGCCTGCTCACCGGGCAGAAGGGGGCTATTCACTCCTCTAAGCTGGCATTCAAGTGGTTCTCCCGTGCTGCAGAGAAAAGGCAGCCGCGGGCCATGGCTGCTATGGGACTCTGCTATGAGCGGGGGCTTGGTGTGCCACGCTCCATGCAGAAGGCCCGGCAGTGGTATGCCGCAGCGGTGGATGCGGGTAATGATGATGCCTGCCAGACCCTGGTACAGATGGAGGCCCGGGCGGGTAATATGAGCGGTGCCCTGCATTGGTTGGAACGCATGGCTGATGATGATTCTATCCCCGCCCAGTTGATTCTGGCGCGCATGCATCTGAATGGTACCGCGAAAAACGCCAGCATTGCTGAGGGTATCCGCTACCTGCGCTATGCAGCCATGCAGGGCAATGGGGATGCCTGCCTTATGCTCAGCACCTGTTACGCCACGGGGAAGGGCGTGCCTCGCAATGATGAGCTGATGATGGGCTGGCTTGTGAATGCTGCAGAGGCCGGAAATCAGACTGCTGTAGGTCTGCTGGAACAGGCTGAGAGGAAGCGCACAGCTGATGATTGATAGTATGCTGTGTTCTTTATGGTTGCAATTTTTTCCGTATCTGGTACAATGCCCGCACAAAATATATGGCAACTATCAGAAAAATCTCTGTAAAAGTACGCACGACTGCTTCCCGCGGGGAGCATGATGGTATTCTTTTTTACATTTTGCCGCCTTTACTGCTTGCGGCTATCTTTGCCTTCTGCGCCATGGCTAACAGCAAAGGGGTAGAGAAAGATGAACAGCCTGCTGTCGAGGCTTCTGCCGAATAATGATTTAAACAAACGAAACGTAACTGATATGAGCGAAGGTACTCCTATTACCATGACCGGGCAGGGTCTCAATGTGCCCGATTTTCCCATTATTCCCCACATCATCGGCGATGGCTCCGGCCCGGATATCTGGCGCGCTGCCAAGCGTGTGATTGATGCCGCCGTGGATAAGGCCTATGCCGGTAAGCGCGGTCTGGTGTGGAAGGAAGTGCTGGCTGGTCAGAAGGCTTTTGACACCGTGGGTACCTGGCTGCCGAATGAGACCATGGAGGCATTCCGCACGCTTTTGGTGGGTATCAAGGGGCCGCTGACTACCCCGGTGGGTAAGGGAATCCGTTCGTTGAATGTTGCCCTGCGTCAGGGGCTCGACCTGTACTGCTGCGTGCGCCCGGTACGCTATTTTCAGGGTATAGAAACTCCGGTGAAGGCCCCTGAGAAGGTGGATATGGTGATATTCCGTGAGAATACGGAAGATATCTACGCCGGTATTGAGTTTGAGTGTGGCACCTCCGAGGCTGAGAAGTTCTTTGACTGGCTCTCCAGCGAGTTCCCTCAGCGTGCCAACAAGGTGCGTTTCCCGCAGACCTCCGGTTTCGGTATCAAGCCAGTGTCCAAGGAAGGCACGGAGCGTCTGGTACGCTCTGCCATCCAGTACGCCATAGAGACGAATCGTCCCTATGTGACTCTGGTTCATAAGGGTAACATCATGAAGTTTACCGAGGGGGGCTTCCGCGACTGGGGCTATGACCTGGCTCGCCGTGAGTTTGGTGCTGAGCCCATTGGCGATGGCCCCTGGTGCAAGCTGCCCAACGGAATCATCATCAAGGACTGCATCTGCGACGCCTTCCTGCAGGAAATCCTGATTCACCCGCAGGAGCATTCCGTAGTGGCTACGCTGAACCTGAATGGCGACTATTGCTCTGATTCTCTGGCTGCCCAGGTGGGTGGTATCGGCATTGCTCCCGGCGCCAATATCAACTACCGCACGGGGCATGCTGTGTTCGAGGCTACGCACGGCACAGCTCCCAAGCTGGCTGGCCTGGACAAGGTGAACCCCTGTTCCTTCCTTCTTTCTGCGGAGATGATGCTGCGCTATATGGGGTGGATTGAGGCTGCAGACCTTATCGTATCCGCCATTGAGGGTGCTATTTCTGATAAGACGGTGACCGCCGACCTGGCGGAGATGATTCCTGGCAGCACGGCTGTAAGCACCACTGCTTTCGGCGATGCTCTGCTGGCTCACATCAAGTAATTTATGCCTGATCCTGCATACGTTCACGCGGCGTTCTCGTCTATTGCCGAGCGATACGTGACGGCAAATCATATCCTGTCCCTGGGCACGGATATCATGTGGCGTGCCCGCGTGGTGCAGATGGTGGCGGAGTGGAAGCCCCGGAATCTGCTCGATATTGCCACCGGTACGGGTGATTTGGCCCTGGCCATCAATCGGGCGTTGCCGGAAATCGAGGTGCTGGGCACTGATTTCTGCCGACCGATGCTTGATGTGGCCGTGCGCCGCGGGTTGACCAACGTGCTGGAGGCAGATGCCATGAATCTGCCTTTGCCGGATGCCTCGTTCGATGCTGCCACGGTAGCCTTTGGCCTTCGCAATATGGCAGATTATGAGAAGGCCCTGCGGGAGTTCCGCCGGGTGCTGCGACCGGGCGGGCACCTGCTTGTGCTGGATTTCAGCATGCCGGAGAATATCTTTGCTGCTCCTTACCGCCTGTACCTGCACCATGTGCTGCCTCGCATTGCTGGCTGGGTGACGGGAAATTCCGGGGCGTATGATTACTTGGGTGATAGCATTGAGGCTTTCCCCCGAGGCTCTCAGTTCTGCCAGTTGATGGAGCGTTGCGGGTATTCTGCCCCCGTCTGTCACCCCCTTTGCATGGGTATTGCTTCCATCTACACGGCTGAGGTATGAGCCCCCCACTGCTGTCTGTGAAAATGCGGACGAAAAAAATCCTCATCTGACAAATTTTCATATCGACAAAGGCGGTGTAAAACGGTACCATAGGAACAGCACCGGAACTGGTGGGTGTAATTTTCTCTAACCTTTTAAGAAAGAATAAAATATGTTTAAGTATCCTCAGAAGCCCGCTCCTTCTCCCGCTGGTGGTTCTCCCTTTGCCGATAATGATGTGCCCGATGAATGGGCTGCTCCTGTGCAGCAGCCTGCTGGCGCTCCTGCCGATGCAGGTTATTTCGGTGCCGAGGAGGCTACCGCTTCCCCCTTCGAGGTGGGTGCTACTCCCTCTGTCCCCGCCACCACTCGCAATGTGCTGAACT
>JAGBZE010000165.1 GCA_017628435.1 Akkermansia sp. | reverse complement strand
TTGTGCTGGTTTCGGTCTTCTTGTTCTTATCAGCCTTGTAACCCTTGGGGGTGAAGCGCACCTTGATGGTCTGCCCCGGGTGAATGATATCGCCCTTGATACCGGAGTCCTTGCGGATCTGGGCAATGGTGGTGTTGCTACGCTTGGCTATTTCATACAGGTTATCACCGGGGCGCACCTTGTACACCACCAGGGTGGGTTCATTCACCTTCTTCACCTTCTTCTTGTCTACCTTGGGCTTCTTGGTGGAAGCGACTGCCGTGCTGGTCTTAGACTTGGTGGTAGAGGTGGTTGCTACGCTGTGCGTCGGGGTGGTGGTTGCCGCTGTGGTTCCCGTGTTGGTGGGGGCGGTGGGCATGGCGTAGGGGTCAAAATCATCGGCCACATGGGAATCAACCACGGTGTCGTCGTGGGCCAGAGCGGGCTGGTTCTGGCTGGTTACCCCGTTGGAGACAGCCATGGATTCACCCGGCTCGGGGGTGGCAAACTGGTTGCGGTCTACCTCCGGCGTCCGGTCACCTGCGGGAATCTGGTAGGTGTCATCGCCTTCCAGTACCCAGGGTGGCAACTCACCATCGCCTACGGCCATCTCGCTCATGGGCGTCGCCTCTTCGTAGCCCAGTGTGTCGCCGCGGTGGCTGCAGGAAGAAAGGGCCACAAGCATGCCGGCCCCCAGACCAATTATCAAAAGGGTTTTCTTCATACGCGACATACCGTACCAGAGAGCCGCAAGAAAAGCAAGCTTTTTTCGTGTTGTGCGCACGCGTGCGCGAATAACGCGTCATGTGATGTAAATTTTTGTTTACCTGACGGGAATAATATGCTAGTGTGTTGGTATGACATTCCCAGTATGGGGGTGCTCCAACCTTGATACATCAATACGATCATGAACCTGGAAGGAACCAAGACTGCCAAGAACCTGGCTATCGCCTTTGCTGGCGAGGCTCAGGCATACACTAAGTATCAGTACTATGCATCCAAGGCCAAGAAGGATGGCTATGTGCAGATTTCTGAGCTCTTTGAGGAAACAGCCCGCAATGAGAAGGAGCATGCCAAGCTGTGGTTCAAGGCTCTGCATGATGGCGGTATCCCCTCCACGATGCAGAACCTGAAGGATGCAGCCGAGGGTGAAAACTACGAGTGGACCGACATGTACTACACCTTCGCCAAGGAAGCCCGCGAGGAAGGTTTCGAGGAACTTGCCGTTCTTTTCGACGGTGTGGCTGCAGTGGAGAAGCACCACGAGGAACGCTATCGCAAGCTGCTGGCCAACATCGAGGAAGGTATCGTATTCTCCCGCGATGGCGATGTCATCTGGCAGTGCGGCAACTGCGGTCACATTCAGATTGGCAAGAAGGCTCCCGCCATCTGCCCCGTGTGCGACCACCCGCAGTCCTACTTCCGCATTGAGGCTGTAAACTACTAAAGAATTCAACCCGCACCCGCCGGCAGGCGCGCCTCCGGCGGGTGTATTGTATTTTCATGCCATGTGGCAGGCAAATAAAATCAGCATCATTATCCTTCTTATCGGGTTTGCTGCTCTGGGCGGGGCATACTGGTATTTTGCTCCGCAGGATAAATTGCTGGCAGAGCGTGTGCTCTACACCGGTATCTGCGGCCTCTTGTTTGTGGTGGCCCTGGCCAATTACCTCAGTATCCGCAAGTAAAGAACGAATTTGGAATTCCGGTCGTCAATCGTAAATTCAAAATCGTAAATCTTATTTGTAGGTTTTGCAGCGGTTCAGCCAGCCTGCAAGCCAGCGCTGCTCGCCGCGGGCGGCGGGAGCGTTCTGTACGCGGCGGGTCAGCACAGCGGCAGCGGCGCGGGAGAATTCAGCCGTGGCGGCGCTGCCGGTGGGGTAGCCGTTCATTTCTTCCAGTACCTGGAGTAGGCCCCAGCCCTGGCCGTTGTATCGCTCGGTGGATTTGATGCCCTCTCCCTTGAAATTCACATAATCCACCAGGCAGTACATGCCCTGGGTGGTGCAGGCCAGGGCGGCGTAGCGACGCTGAATAGCCTGCGGCTGGCTGCTTTGCTGCATCATGCGCCGAAGTGCCAGGTATGAGCGGTGCATGATGAAGCGGGTCTGAATATCCACATGGGCGGCCAGCCAGCGGCGCATGGCATCGGCGGTGCCGCTGCGGTCTGCCAGAAATTCCTGCTTGTCGGCCCACGGCGCGGGGCCGTTGAAATAAGCCGGAACCTGCACGCCTCTGGCGCGGGCAAAGCGCACAAAGGTGGGGAAGCTTTCATCAAATGCTTCCTGAACTCCGGCGGGGTACCAGATGAAATGGCCGATACCCAGAGAGGGGAAAGCCTCGCCCGCATTCCAGGAGACAAGCCCCTGCACGCTGCCGGCGCATTCGTTCTGCCAGATGCGCTGCCCCAGTTCCCGGGTGTTGATCTGGCTCTGCATGCTGTGGTGCTGCTGGTTGTGCATGTATTGCTGCATTTTCTGAGTCCCTAAACCGAAGCAGGAAGTCAGCAGAAGTGCGGGGAAAAGCGGCAGAAGGAGTCTCATGCCTGCTATTTTAGCACTTTTCTTAGTATAGTAAAGCTTGCTTTCTGCCTGTATCTGAACTTTTGTGAGGAAAAATCTGCCTTTATGCTTGACACGCTGGCTGCCCTGTGGTACATTTCCGCACCGCCATGCGGTCAGTGTGCTTTGTATCACGGCACCACGCGGGCGAGAAACAACCGAAATTATACTTTTTTAGATATGGTAGCAATCCGTCTTAACCGTCAGGGGTCCAAGGACCGTCCTTTCTACAAGATCGTTGTCGTTGACAGCCGCGCCCGCCGCGATGGTGATTTCATCGAGCAGGTGGGTACTTACAACCCCATGGCTGAGGGCGAGAACTACACGCTGAACCTCGAGAGCGTGGATAAGTGGATCGCCAACGGCGCTCAGCCCTCTGAGACTGTGGCTTCCATCATCAAGAAGGTTCGCGCCGCCAAGGCCTAATCCTTCTTCCCAGAAACCTTTCTCAGGTTGTTTCAGAACGAGCCCCGGTGCTGCAAAGCATCGGGGCCGTTCTGCTCTTGAGTTTCTGAGAGGAATCTGCTAGAATGCCTTGCGATATGAACTCTCCCAACTCCCCTCTTGTTCATCTGGGCTGTGCCGCGGGCGTAGCGGTGGCCGGTGTAAGTGCTTGTCTTGCCGGTGCATCTGTTGATATGGCAGAATGGCTGCTGGAGCATTGGTACATAGCTCCACTGGGGATGCTGGTGGCGCTGGCGGCGGCGTATCTGCTGGAGTATGCGCTGACAACCTCAGCCATGCTGGCGCTGCTTGCTATTGGCATGGTGTGTTGCGGGCTATCAATGGTGGTAGTAAAACCGCTGGCTCCGGCCTGGGTGCTGCTGGCGGGCCCATTCGGTTATTTTATCACGGCTGCGCTAGTCCTTTATTTCTGGGAGTCTCGGCTATACCGCTGGCAGTTGGGGAGTCTGTTCACGCTGGGAGCCTGTGTGTGGGCAGGTATGGCCAGCGGGTTATATGGAAGTGAGCCACCGGTGGCTCTTGTGGGGATGCTACTGGTTGGCCTCACAGCAGTGTACCAGCTTATTCTCTTCTTCGGGCGTGAGTATTTTGAAATCACCTCTGAGACCTGCGTCCGCAGCACAGTGGTGGCCATGGTGCTTCTGCTTGCAAAGCCAGTCTATTTCACGCTGCGCAGTATCTGCCTGGGATCATATTATGGCTTAAGCTGCATCCTGCGTTTTGTGTACCACTGGATCCGGTGGGGCCTTTAATCTGCCAGAAGGGCTGCAGCCTGCTTGCGTGCAACCTTTCCGCTGGCAGTGCGGGGGAGTGCCACCCGCTTGATGAGGTGGGGGCGATGGTATTTCGGCAGGGTGGCGCATGCGGACTGTATGGCGCACTCAGCATCGCTGGGCCCTTCCCAGAGTAGAGCCACACACTGTCCGAGCACGGGGTGCGGTAGTGGTAGCGCGAGTACGCAAAGCCCGGCGAGGTGGTGTATTGTCTGCTCGATTTCCTCTGCATGGATTTTGACTCCGCCGGAGTTGATGACGGCATCCACTCGCCCGAGAATGCGAAATGTGCCATCGCCTGCGATTTCTGCCAGGTCGTTTGTAATCAGGTTGTAGACGTGAAGGTAAGGTGCAGAAATTTGCAAGGTGCCCTCATGAGTCAGAGAGAGAGTAATCCCGGGGAGCGGCGTGTACCAGTCACTGCGGTGGGGACCGTTGGCTTCTCTCAGGGCGATGTGGGAGAGTGTCTCGGTCATGCCGTAGGAGGTGAACACGCGGCAGGGGAGCTCCTGGAGCTGCTCTTCCAGCGCGGCATCGATAAAGCCTCCGCCTAACAGGAGGGTACGAACCCGGGCAAGCTGCTGCGCCCCATCCTCCTGCGCCAGGGTTCTGGTGACCTGCATAGGCACCAGTGGGGCAAAGTCAATGCTGGCGGTGATGCCTGCAAGCGGGGTGGAGGCGGGCTCGGTGGTGATGAGGTGCAGGCCGCCCACCAGGGCGCGTACCACCATCATCTGCCCGGCAATATAGCGCAGCGGCAGCGCCAGCAAGGCGGTGTGCCCCGGCCGCAGGTCAAATGCCTGGCAGGTGGCGGTAGCGCTGGCGCGCATGGCGGCCTTGGTGGCCAGGATGCGTTTAGGTTTACCGGTGGAGCCGCTGGTATGCAGTTCCATGGTGGGTAAATCGCTCCACCAGGCACTCAGGAAATCAGCCAGCTCTGCGTGTATGCCGCTGCGGTTTTCCCTCCAGTCGGGCAGGGTTGCCGGGGTGATGGTCATGCCATCCACGCTGATGGCTTCGGGTTGCATGGTTATTTTCTGGATTCGATGCGTCGGGTGGTCACCACTTCGCGCAGGCAGTGCAGCAGCTCCAGGCGCCCATTGGCCAGCACGGGTTCTGCGCAGAGCGCCAGACGGCACTGTGCGGCTCGCTGCATGGTGTTGATGGTGGCTGCGGTGTCGCGCACCATGACCCCGGTGGTGGCCAGGGAGGGGAAGCGGCCTTCGAATTCATCGCGCGTTTCCACGGAGATGATGACACCCAGTGGTTCCAGGGCGCGGGGCATCCAGGCGCGCATGCTGGCGGTGCTCAGCTGAATATCGCAACCGGCTTTCAGTGCGGCCATGAGTGCGATGGACAGGTCGATATCGCTGGTGGCTTTTTCGGCTCGGATGCAGAGCGGGAGTGGGCGGTAGTTCAGTGTGGTGATTTGTGCCGGGCTCTCGTTGAGCACCGTGGAGGTGCCGAATACGTTTTCCCACCAGTAGCCTATGGAGTCAGCCGCCGAGGAGAGTCGGGTGGTGTCATCCGGGCCGGGCTTGGGAGACAGCGTTTCCCAGGGGGCGAATGCCAGGTTGCGCTGGGTACCGCGGTGCTGCGGGCGGGCGGTTTCCTGCCACTGGCTCAGGGCTGTGATGAAGTTGTGACCTCCGCTCATGGGAGTGGCATTCTGCCAGGCTGGGCGGGGGAGTGCGCCGGGGCGGTGTTGCGGGCAGCAGTTGATGGATACCAGGCTGGCGGCTGTCAGGCGTGTCCAGAGCTCGATTTCCTGCTTATCGCGGGAGTAGATGCCGACTGCGCGTTCCTGTGAAAGTTTGCGCTGGGTGCGGCCGGCTTCCTCTGTGCTTTCCACGCGGATGATGCCGAGTACCGGCACGTTATGCGCGGCCTGGGCAAATGCGCTGCCGGGGTGTACGCCGAGGCGCACGCCGGGATTCCACACCAGGGAGCCGATTTCCGTGGTGGCAGGTGCAACCAGCCATGATTCTCCCTTCTGAAGCTTTGTGAGCAGCTGGCGCTGGTCATCGCTGATGGGGCGGCCCAGCGGGCCGATGTTGCCGCCCTGTATCCAGCCGGGCTGGGCGGTGATGCCGGTGACGGCATCGCGCAGGGCGTTCATGAAATGCTGGTTGTCGTACACCTCGGCATGCACGAAGATGAGGTGCGGAGCGGTGGGATCCTGGCCAGCGCGGGCAAACAGGCTCTTGCAGATATCGTGGATGGCGCTCGCCCAGTCGCCCTGGGAGGAAATATAGATGCTGCTACTGCCGCCGGTGCCGCCCAGCAAGGGCTTGCCGGCGGAGGCTGCCACCATATCATTGGTGTGCTTCACGCTGCCGTGGTAGATGAGACCATTCACGCGGTCGCTGGTGAGCAGCTTGCGGGCAATCTGGTTGTCCAGACAGGGCAGCATCTGCAGGCGTGGGAAGTCGAAACCTGCTTCGTTCAGCAGTCTGGTCAGCCGGTCTGCCAACATGATGGTGTGGGCAGAGGGCTTGTAGATGATGGTGTTTCCGGTGACCCATGCTGCGGCAATGCCACCTGCGGCTTCTTCAAGCGGGTGGATGCGGCTGGGGGCCACGGTGACGACGCCCAGCGGGCTGGGCAGGGTGCCATCCAGCAGGCCTTCCTGCACAGCACTGCTTTCGTAGAAACGAAGGGAGTCAATGGCATTGGCTACTTCCTGATCTGCTTCTTCGATGGTGAATCCGGCATCGCGCACCAGCAGGGATATGAATTCGGTGCTGCGCTTTTCCAGAAGACGGGCGGCCTGCAGCAGGTGAATGCGGCATTCCTCCTGCGTGGGGGGCATCTGCACGGCTACGGCTGCGGCGGTGTTAAGCACACGGTTCACCATGTCGAAATCGGCGGAGTAGTAGCGGTAATCCTCCATGCCCGGCGCGGTGAGTGAGCGGCGGATGCACAGCAGCGGGGATTCCGTCTCTTCCCCATCGATGTGAAGCGGTATCTGCTCCTGCGGGCGCTCCGCCTCTGCGGCTGCAGCGTTATGCAGGGCGTCCATGTGGGCTCGGTCGGTGATATGGTTCAGACGGGTGAAGGCGTAGGAACCATCTGCACCGGGGAGTTCGCGCGGCTGTTCTTCGCGTCCGCTCAGGGCTGCCAGGAAATGCTGGCGCATGCGACCCCAGCCCATGGAATTGGCTTCAAGCTCGCCGCCGGAAGCCAGAATGCCCTCCGGGCGTCCCAGTTCCTGCACCAGGTTGAGCAGGTAGCTCTCGAATCCGGCTTCGCCACCTTCGGAGGTCACTCCGGTGGTCAGCAGAACACGCGCGCCGCCCTTGGTCAGAACTCGGGCAATGTGGTTAGCCAGGCCGGAGATGAAGCAGAATTGAGGGCTTCCACTGCGCCCGGCGCGGCCCCAGCTGAGCAAACCGTAGGCAATGTCGAAAAGATTGTGCGTACCGACAATCGGGGTGAGCACCTTTTCCTTAGTGCCCATGGCGGTGGAAATCAGCTGTTTGAAGCGGGATTCGGTCTCGCCCTTGTTGCGGCACACTTCGTTGGCTGTGCCGTAGTTGTAGGTGTTTTCCTGTTCTGCATCCAGATGGCTACCCTTGACCAGCAGGACTTTGAGCGGGGCGGCACCTTTTGCAGAGCGTGCGGTGGCCCATTCAGTCATTTCGCGCAGCAGGGCGGGGCTTCCCTTCAGGTAAGCGGGAATTTCCAGCGCGGCGTCTGCTTTGTGCAGCGCGCTGCCTGCCATAGCCAGACGGAAGGCCTCTGCCACGATGTTCATGGTGGTGGAAAGGCCGCTTTCCACAAGAATGGGGCGCGGAGTGCTGCTCTTCACAGAAAGCTTGAGCAGGGGACGCAGTTTTTCTGCCAGAGCTTTAGCGCCGGCTTCAGGAGAGTAGGGGGTAAGGTTGGGGCAGAGACGCCAGGGCTGAATGACGACACCCACACCGTCCTGTTTGGAGAGGATGGCTTCCAGATGCTTGAAATACTTTTCAGCGCTCTTGGGGCCATACACCTGGGGCACCAGCGGGTTCAACGCCAGGGTGAGTCCATCCTTGGCTGCTTCTTTTACGCGCTTTGCTACCTTATCGGCCAGGGTGGGCAGGGTGAGCTCGCCGAAGGTGGAGCGGAAAATGCGCTGTACCTCGGCAATGGCGGCTCCCTGCATGCTGCGTGCGGCCATGGCTGCGGCTTTGAAACGCAGTTTGCCTACGGTACTGAAAATGGCGGGGACTCCACCGTGCTCCGCCAGAATGCGGCGCAGGTTTTCCACCTGCTCATTGGGGTCGGTTGCGTGAAAGACGCTGCCGCAGAGTTCCTGCACAAAACGCAGGTTCTTCTTGTCGGTGGCCAGACGGGCCAGTGCGGAAACGAGGGTGCGTTCATCAGAACGCATGGCTTTCAACGAAGTAAGCAGCAGTTCCTGCGCCATGTCTGCCGCCCGCTGAGCCAGCGTTCGGTCGTCCCATTTGCGCTTCTTTGCCTCTGCCAGTTGTGCCTGTATATCCAGTTCCGCCATACGTGCGCGTATTCTACCCCGCAGGGGCGCATCTGGCAAGTGAAAAGTATGACTTGCCAGTTACTCTGGGTCTGTTTCAAATCTGCTGACAAATAATCCTTTTAGCTCATGTTAATGCAATGAAAAATAAAAGATTGCAGTCTTTTTCCAAAATTCGTCAGATATTCAAAGCACACAAAGGGCAATTCTTCGAGCAATTAGCAAGCTC
>JAGBZE010000164.1 GCA_017628435.1 Akkermansia sp. | reverse complement strand
GTCAGAACTGCTACACTCTGCTTCATCACGCGGGCGCTCTTCACCACCTGCGGCAGGAACATCGGCCCGGCACCGAAGCGCTCGCCCACCTGCTTCATACCATCCATAAGCGGCCCCTCAATAACCGGCAGCGGTGAACCACACTGCTCCAGAGCCTCGCGGGTATCGGACTCCACAAATTCTGTGATACCATTCACCAGCGCGTGGGCCAGGCGTTCCTGCACCGTACCCTTTCGCCAATCTGCCGGGGAGGCGGCAGCCTTGGCGGGAGCAGCGGCTTTTTCCTTGTTGGCCGCCAGTTCCTGAGCATAGGAAATAAGGCACTCTGTGGCATCCTCTGCACTGTTGAGCAGCACAGCCTCCACCAGCTTGCGACGATGCGCCGGCACATTCTCATAGTCATCCATGAGCGCCGCATTCACGATGCAGATATCCAGGCCATTCTGCGAGGCATGGTGCAGGAAAGCCGAATGCATAGCCTCTCGCACCGGGTTGATGCCGCGGAAGGAGAAGGAAACATTGGAGATACCGCCGGAAATATGGCAGTTCGGATGCGAGGCAAAAATCTCGCCGGCAGCCTGGAAGAAATGCACGGCATGGTTGGCGTGCTCGGCAATGCCGGTGCCCACGGTAAGCACATTCGGGTCAAAGATGATATCCTCCTCCGGGAAACCCACCTTGTTCACCAGCAGGTCATAGGCACGGTGCGCAATGGAAATGCGGTCCTCACGGCCACAGGCCTGACCGTTTTCATCAAAACCCATCACCACCACAGCAGCGCCATATCGGCGCAGCAGCGTGGCCTGGCGCAGAAACTCCTCCTCGCCATTCTTCAGGGAAATGGAGTTCACAATACCCTTGCCCTGCGTGCAGCGCAGACCGGCCTCAATAACCTCCCAGTTGGAAGAGTCAATCATGAACGGCACACGGGCAATATCCGGCTCGGCCGCCACCAGATTCAGGAAGCGGGTCATGGCGGCGGGGCCATCAATCATGCCGTCATCAAAGCAGAAATCAAGTACCCTGGCTCCCTTCTCCACCTGCTGGCGGGCAATCTCCAGAGCTTCCTCGTACTTTCCCTCGCGGATAAGGCGGGCAAACTTGGGAGAACCGGCCACGTTGCAGCGCTCACCCACAAAGAGCACGCCCTGGTCGCGGTGGTGGTTCAGCGGCTCCAGACCAGCCAAACGCATGATACCGCCGGCGGGACGCGGCGTGATGGCCCGGGGAGCAAAGCCCTGCACCGCCTCGCGGATGGCGGCAATGTAATCCGGAGAGGTGCCACAGCAGCCACCCACAATATTCAGCAGACCCTCCTGGGCATACTCCTTCAGAATGGAGGCCATGTGTTCAGCAGTGTGGCCATAGCCGCCGGGGCTGAGCGGGTCGGGAAGCCCTGCATTCGGGTACAGGCACACGGCGCAATCGGCCAGTTCTGCCAGTTTGGCAGCAAAGGGCTTCATGAGGTCGGCCCCCAGCGCGCAGTTGATGCTGATGGCCAGCGGGCGCGCATGGCGCACACTGTTCCAGAAAGCCTCCACCGTTTGCCCGGAAAGTGTGCGGCCGGCCTTATCCGTAATGGTGAAACTGATGATAACCGGGGGCAGTTCGCGTTCCAGGCGCAGCTCATCGATGGCAAAGAGGCAGGCCTTGGCGTTCAGCGTGTCGAAAATCGTTTCCAGCAGCAGGATATCCACCCCGCCATCTGCCAGGGCAATGACTTGCTCCCGGTATGCACGGCGCAACTGCTCAAAATTGATGGCGCGGTAACCGGGATCCGTCACCTTGGGAGAAAGAGAGGCCGTCACCGCCATGGGGCCGATGGATCCCGCCACCAGCACAGGGCGATCTGCCGCCTCGGCCGCCTCACGCGCCAGCGCGCAGGCAGCCAGATTCATCTCACGGGTCAACGCGGCCAGCCCGGCATCGGCCAGCACCTCGTTGTAATATTCCTGACCGCGCTCCTCCGTGGCAGTGGCATGAAAGAACTCATGCTGGCCCAGCGGCGTGGCAGAGAATGTGGAAGTGGTGATGATATCTGCCCCGGCGGCCACATAGGCAGCGTGAATATCGCGGATAATACCGGGCTGCGTGAGCACCAGCAAATCGTTATTATTCTTCAAATCGCGCTCCGAGTCAGCAAAACGGACACCGCGATAATCGGCCTCCGTCAGGTTATAGCGCTGCACCATGGTACCACAGGCACCATCCAGAATCAGAATACGCTCACGCAGGGTTCTTGTCAGGAACGCCTGACGCTCAGCAACAGATGTCTTCATATCCAGTTATGTGTAAAAGAAAACTGCCGGTCCGGGAGTTCCCTTTCCGGCAGTCGTCTGAAAACTCATCTTCGTCGGCAAATGGAAAATCAGCGGCGGGGAGCCGGGTTGCGGTGCCAGGTGATGGCGCCCTTACCCACGGCGTACAGATAAGCAACCATCAGCACACCAATGAATGCGGCCATGGCAGCAAAAGCCTCACCATTATTCATGACGATATCCTGGAAGCCAAGTGCCCAGGGGTACAGGAAAATCACCTCCAGGTCAAACACCAGGAACAGAATGGCCACCAGGTAGAACTTGATGGAGAAAAAAGCAGGTGCACCATCGCCCTCCGGCACGTTACCGCATTCGTAAGGCACATCCATAGCGGAACGCATCTTCGAGCGGCGACCGAAAACAATACTCAGGATGATAATCAGACCGGCAAAACCAAAACCGGCAATGAGCTGAATGAGTGCTGAAAAGTATTCCTGTAACATAACGCGGTGCAGGTTTTATACCAATTCAGCAGTCAAAAGTCAATACAAAAGCCGACCGCAACCCCGAAAGTTCATCATTTAAGCTCGACCAAACTGCAGACATAAGATATACTCACGCCCGGTTACTATGAACAAACTACGCCATCCGCTCGTGAAAATTGCCGTGCTGTCCTGCATTGTCACGGCGCTGTTTTGCAACAGTCATTTTTTTTCCTATGCACCCTATGGGGGATATTTTCTCGTTCCTGATTGTTTTTTTGCATTCGGCGTACACTTCCTTTTCTATTTCGCCATTATCTGGCTTTCTGTCATTAACCGTTTTTTTGCATGGTTTGTTCTGCCCATTCTGCTGATTACCCAGATGTACTGCTACCAAGCCGGGGTAACATACGGAGTACACTGCTCAGAACTGGGAATAGCAACCATTAACGCCAGCATCAATGAGGTAGTGAATTACCTGAATACCAGGTCTGTTTCACTGCTCATTCTGGCGATTGCCGGCATTTTCTGCATCTGTTTTCTGACCAGATGCATCAAGCTCCAATCTTGCCGCCGTAAGAAACTCATAACAACGTGTGTTCTTACCGCCGGCGCACTTGCCTGTTCACTGGCTCCTCTCAGTGTACATTTGAGACAAGAAACAAGGCACGCGGACTTGTGGGAACTATTCCTGAAAGCATATCAACCTGCTTTCGATTCTATGCGATTCTGGTCGGGCATCTGGGATTTTCTCGCGCCCAGCAAGCTGAAATCCGCAGCAGATTACGCATCCCGGGACACATTCGACAAAAAGCCGGACATGGTTGTGCTGTACATTGGAGAGGCAATCCGACCAGATCACAGCCCACTCAACGGCTATCACAGAAACACCACCCCCGGCCTCAGTCAATGCAGCAATATCATCAACCTTCCCAATGTACTTTCAGCGGCCACTCAGACCCTGCCTTCCATATACTCATTGCTGACCTGCACCTCCCCCGAAACAGGAACGGCAACGCATGGGGCGTTCACCGATATTTTCGCCAAGCATTCCTATAAACAACATCTCATGGCGGGTGCTAACACCGAAGGTTCCTGGTACATGGCACCCTTAATTGCAAAAACGCTAAACAAACATGTTCCCCTGCACTCCCGCCCTGCCTCTGCATTGGAATATGCCCGGAACATCACGACCCTACTCGGGCAGAGCAAGTCTCCCCAATTTGTCTTGATTGAGGACGGCGCCGGTCATATGCCATATAAATCTGAGCACAACACATTTGGACAGGCTAGCGATATAGACAAATATGACAACTGTATCCTGGATGCAGATGCCAGGCTGACTGCCATCATCCAGGCACTGCAATCATATGATGCCATATTGTTGTTCACCTCAGATCACGGCGAATCCTTTGGTGAGGACGGCAGATTCGGACACGCAGGCCCCATGACCGCCATGGAGCAGAGACGTGTATTCTCCTTCATCTGGTATTCGGACAGCTATGCCGAGAAGCATCCAGAAATCATCAAGACTCTTAAGGATAACGCGTTGCGCTTCACCTCACACGATTATGTATACCATACCATCATCTCCATGGCGGGCATACATTCTGACATCCAGATTCCAGCTCAGGACATGACGAGGGCACAATAAAAGCAATCATTTTCCCGAAGGCGTATCCTCCTTCGATATCAGCTCCTGCAAGCGGGCATCCCACGCTGCAGCCTCACTTTCGTTCTCTTCTGCCGCCTTGCCATTACGCAGAATATTGATAAGCCGTGCCATGGCAGGTTTATAATCCTGCCCCGCCGCCATGCGAAGCATCGCCATACCTCGTTCTGTATCTTTTTCCACCGGCTCGCCCAGCAACAGCATTTCGGCAAAGATATGCTGCGCCAGCGCATCACCTGCAAGAGCCCCCTTCTCGTACCAGGCGGCCGAAGTAGTGGCATCCTCCAGATACTTGTAGTAAAGATTTCCCAAGGCAGTGGCGGCCTGCGGCACAGAGGCAGAAGCCTTAACCAGCCAATCCACACCCTCCTGGCGGGTTTCATCAGCCTGCGCCAGAAGGCGCCCCAGACGGTACTGTCCTTCAGCAATGCCGGCATCTGCCGCGAGGCGCCAGTGCTTCATGGCTTCCTGCACATTTTTCTCTCCCAACCGGCCCTCATATTGCAGCATACCCAGAAACACCTCTGCCTCCTTGCTCCCCTGAGCCGCGGCCTTCTGGAACCAGTCATATGCCTGGCGTGCATCGGCCTCCAGGCCATGGCCGCCTGCGTAATAGATACCGCCCAAGTCGAGCTGCGCACGCAACAGCCCACCCTCCGCAGCCTTGCGAAGCCACTGCAGGGCCCCGGCAAAATCAGATTCTGCATTCTCCACATTCGGTTTCAGCAGCTGCTGGGCCATATCATACATAGCCTGGGGTGTTGTCGGGGTGCCGGCATCATCCTTCTGACAGGCACAAAGCAACAGGGGCACCAGGAGCAGCAGAGAATATTTCATGCGCGCATTATACTCCCCGGCCAGCCCTTTGGCAAGCCCCTATCAGCGCATAGGCAGCTGACTGTTTTTGCGCAAGGAGGTTACCGCCGGCGTCATCACCTCTGCCATGAATACCCATTGCGACAATACAACGACAAGTCTATTCGGGGCAGCAGATGTATCTCAACCTCTGCCCACGGATAAGATGCCCACAAAATCCATGCGTCCGGAAGATGCCTACGAGCTCATCAAGGCCGAACTCATGCTGGATGGTAACGCCCGCCAGAACCTGGCCACTTTCTGCCAGACCTGGGACGACGAGCAGGTTCACAAGCTGATGGATCTGAGCATCAGCAAGAACATGATTGATAAGGACGAATACCCCCAGTGCGCTGAGCTGGAGATGCGCTGCGTAAGCATGGTGGCAAACCTCTGGAATGCACCGGCAGATGCAAAGCCCATCGGTTGCTCCACCATCGGCAGCAGTGAGGCCTGCATGCTGGGCGGCATGGCCGCGCTCCGCCGCTGGCGCGCCCGCCGCAAAGCCGCCGGCAAGCCCTGCGACAAGCCGAACCTGGTGTGTGGTCCGGTGCAGATCTGCTGGCACAAATTCTGCCGCTACTGGGATGTGGAAATCCGCGAGATTCCCATGAACCCGGGGAAATTCTGCATGAGCGAAGAAGAGGTGCTGAAGCGGGTGGATGAAAACACCATCTGCGTGGTGCCCACCTTCGGCGTGACCTACACCGGCCAGTATGAGTTCCCGGATGAGGTGTGCCGCGTGCTGGACAAGCTGGCCGCCTCCGGCGGCCCGGATGTGGATGTGCACGTGGATGCAGCCAGCGGCGGCTTCCTGGCACCCTTCTGCGCCCCGCATATTCCCTTCGATTTCCGCCTGAAGCGAGTGAAGAGCATCAGCTCCAGCGGTCACAAGTATGGTCTTGCCCCGTTGGGTTGCGGCTGGGTGGTCTGGCGAGATGAATCTGAACTGCCCAAGGACATCACCTTTGCGGTGAATTACCTGGGCGGCAGCATCCCGACCATTGCCATCAACTTCTCACGCCCCGCCGGGCAGATTATTGCCCAGTACTACGACTTTGTGCGTCTGGGCATGAGCGGATACAAGGCTATTCACATGGCTGCCTACCACGTGGCCCAGTACCTGGCAAAGGAGATTGCCCAGCTGGGCGAGTTCGAATTCATTGCCACGGGCGACCCGAAAAAGGATATTCCCGCCGTGTGCTTCTATTTCAAGAACCCGAAGGCGGCCGGCTATAATCTCTACGAATTGTCGGACCGCCTCCGCATGCGCGGCTGGCAGGTGCCAGCATTCTCACTGCCAGCCAATGTGCAGGAAACCGTGGTCATGCGCGTGATGGTGCGCCAGGGCTTCACCATGGACATGGCCACCCTGCTGGTGCAGGATATGAAGCGAGCCATTGCGCACCTGCTTAAATACAACTCCGGCAAGAGCATGTGTGAATGCGACGGCATGGCATTCAAACACACCTGATGCAGCCTACCGAATCATAACGAATTCTTGCGGGGACGCAAGCCGCGGGGGTAGCAGGTCTGCTGCTGCTCCCCGCGGCAAAGCTCAAAAGCCTTCTCCGGGTCTCCAGGATACTCCCGCAGACACGCCAGCACGTGGTTTCTCGTCTCCAAAGCGGCCTCCAAAGCCGCTTGTTCACCCCCATACTGCTTATCCGAGAAATAACGCGTAAAATGAACCTGGTTGCGGCACAGCGTTACCCTCCAGCCCTGAAATGAGGTGAACTCGTAGGTAAACCGTGTGATATTGCGAATTGTTTTCATGCAGAGGCCAGCATACTACATTACCCACCAAATAGCGAACTATATTAGGATGTATTACATCTTTTGTGCCCGGCCTGCTTCATCTGTTAGCCGACCTTCACCCAACAATCATCGTCCGAATGCCGTCACTCTGATATAATACCAGCACCATGAAACAGAAATCCATTACCTTCCGTTGTTCTTCCAGCCAGCACGCCCGCCTTAACCAGAAATTGAAGCACACCAACTCCACCCGGACAAACCTAATCACCGCAGCGCTGGAGTGCTTTCTGACCTATGCCGAGCAGCCACATATCAGCAGCAAGAACCTATTCGAACTGGTGCAGGACGTAGACGCTCAAAGCAAGGGGCCCCGCTTCGAGGAACAGGCCTAGCAGCCACCTGATACGCCCAGCTGGCTTTTGCGTCACGGTTTCCATTTTTTTCTTTCCTGCGGGGGAATTTCGGTGTATAACATCGGGAGTTGGCCAGCATTTCTGATTACGCCGAGCCGACACGCCCTTCTTAACAAAACAAGTTCAGATATATATGAGCAAGTCTTTCCTGCCTGCGCAGTATGCGCATCCTTACGAAATTGACGAAAAGTACAGCAAATCAGTGGCTTATTTCTGCATGGAATACGCCATTGACAACGTGTTCAAGATTTATTCCGGTGGTCTGGGCTACCTGGCCGGCTCGCACATGCGCTCTGCCGGTGCCCTGCGCCAGAATCTGGTAGGTGTGGGCATTCTGTGGTCCTATGGCTACTACAACCAGATTCGCGCCGAGGATGGCTCCATGGCCGTGCAATACCTGCGCAAGGACTACAGCTTCCTGGAGGATCACAACATCAAATTCCTCATCCGCATCTGCGGTGCCCCGGTGTGGGTGAAAGCCTACTACCTGCGCCCGGAAACCTTCGGCACAGCGCCCATGTTCTTCCTGACCACCGACCTGCCGGAGAACGACGATATTTCCCGCTCCATCACCCAGCGTCTGTACGACTCCAACCCGATGACCCGCATTTCCCAGTACATTGTATTGGGACAGGGCGGAGCGCGTCTGTTCGAGGAACTGGGCGTAGAGCCTGAAATCTACCACATGAATGAGGCCCACGCCATCGGCGCTGCGTTCAACATGCTGGCCCGCAACGGCGGCAACGTGGATGAAGTGCGCAAGCGTTTCGTCTTCACCACCCACACCCCGGAGGAAGCAGGTAATGAGAAGATGGATATCAACCTCATGGCCAACTTCTCCTTCTTCGACGGACTCTCCCTGGACCAGGTGCGCAGCATGCTCAAGCTCGACTCGAATGAACAGACCTTCAACTACACCCTGGCCGCGCTGCGCCTCTCGCACATGGCCAACGGCGTATCCGCCCTGCATGGCGAGGTTTCCCGCCAGATGTGGCAGGGCTACAGCGATATCTGCCCCATCACCCATGTGACCAACGCCCAGAACCGCGAATACTGGCAGGATCCGGAACTGGCCGAAGCCTATGCTATGGGTGATAAAAAGGCATTCATACACCGCAAACGCGCCCTGAAGAAGGAACTCTTCCGCGTGGTGGGCGAGCAAACCGGCCACCTCTTCGACCAGGATACCCTCACCATCGTATGGGCCCGCCGCTTTGCTGCCTACAAGCGCCCGGCGCTCATCACGGAGAACCCGGTCATGTTCGAGCGCATGCTGCAGCGCACCAACCGCCCGGTGCAGATGATCTGGGCAGGCAAGCCCTACCCCACCGACTTCACCGCCGTGGAGATTTTCAACCGCCTGAACAACCTGAGCAAGAAATACCCGCGCTGCGCCGTGCTCACCGGCTATGAGCTCGGCCTCAGCCGCCTGCTCAAGAACGGCTCGGATATCTGGCTGAACAACCCCGTAGTCACCCGCGAGGCCTCTGGCACCTCCGGCATGAGCGCCACCATGAACGGCTCCCTCTCCGTTTCCACCAATGACGGCTGGGTTCGCGAATTCGCCCGCGACGGCGAAAACTGCTTCATGATTCCCGAAGCCAAAGAGGGACTGGCTCCCGAAGCCCGCGACCGCTCCGACCGCGATAACTTCTACAGCGTGCTGGAAAGCAGAATTCTGCCCCTCTACTACGACAACCGCGATAAGTGGATGGACATGGTCTTCACCGGTCTGCACGATATCTGCCCCGCCTTCGATTCCGACCGCATGGCAGATGAGTACTACACCAAGATGTACAACTGCTAAAAAAATCAGCACAGTACAGCCCCGCTTTCCTACCGGAAGCGGGGCTGTTTCGTTTTTAATACCCCTGCACCGGGGAGCCAGGGGTGGCGGAGACTTCCGGTATGGAAGCGGTGAACCCGGCCACGTTTTTCAGGTAATCATTCCACTCGATGAAGCTCATGGGCTTCTGGGTGGAAATGTGGAGGCGGAAGCGCTCAATACGGCGCGCCGCAGCTTCCAGGATCTCTGCGGGCAATTCTTCTATAGCAGCGGCGACGGATTCCAGATGCGCCACCACATCGTGGCACACCAGTGGCAAATCGCACCCGGCGCGCAGGGCAAGCGCGGCGGATTCGGCGGGGGTGTAGCGCCTGGCAATGGCGCCCATGCAGAGGTCATCGGTAAAGACCACGCCCTCATAGCCCAGCTGGTCGCGCAGGAAGCCCTGCACCAGTGCAGGAGAAAGCGAGGTGGGCAGCTCGGCATCTATCTCCGGGATGAGGAGGTGCGCAATCATGAGCGAAGGCAGCTCGGGCATGAGCGCGGTGAAAGGCATGCTGGCCGCTGCCAGGAAGGAATCGCGCGTGCCGTGCAGCACGGGCAAATCATGATGCGGGTCGCACTCTGCCGCCCCCATGCCGGGGAAATGCTTGCCACAGGTCATGATGCCACGACCGAAAGTGGCGCGATTCCACACACCTGCATGAGAAATCACCTCCTGCGTACCATAGCCCCAGCAGCGGCTGGGCAGCGCATTGGCATGCGGGGAGGCTAAATCCAGCACCGGGGCAAAATTGGTATTCACCCCCATGGTGTGCAGGCAGGCGGCATTGTAATAAGCAGCCTGGCGGATGTGGTGGGCACTGCCCTTCTGCGCCAGAGAAGCGGCGGAGGGAAGCTGCACACCTATTTCCGCCGTGCGCACCACGCGCCCGCCTTCCTGGTCGATGGCGATGATGGGGGCATCCGGCCCGGTAGTCAGGCGGCGCAGCTCATCCGTGAGCTCGCGGGTAAGCTCGTAGTCCGCAATATTGCGGGTAAAGAGGATATAACCGGCAGGCTGCAGACGCGAGAAGAGCTCACGCTCTCTATCTGAGAGCACAAGCCCTTCTACACCTGCAATAACCGGCAGCATGTTTACTTATCGCCGAAAATAGTGGCGCGAGTGAACATGGGGAACACCGGAATGCCACGGCCTTCGATAGCCTCGCGGCCGCCTTCCTGGCGATCCACCAGCACCAGAGCAGCCACTACCTTGCCACCCTCTGCCTCAATGGCATCAATAGCCTTCAGGGTAGAACCACCGGTGGTGATAACATCATCCACCACGAGGACTTCCTGACCAGCTGCAAAATTACCCTCGATGCGCTTGCCACGGCCATGGTCCTTGGCCTCCTTGCGTACGGTGAACACCTTGAGCGGCTCCTCTGCCTCTACAGAGTACATACCAATGGCAAGGGAGATGGGGTCTGCGCCCATGGTCATGCCACCGATGGAGGTGATGCCCGGGAACTTGGGCATGATTTCCTCCTGCACCAGCTGCCAGCCCACCTGACCAATCAGGTTAGCACCGCGGGCATCCAGAGCAGTGATGCGGCAGTCGCAGTACAGGTCGCTCTCCTTGCCGGAAGCAAGAATGAAATGGCCAGTCTTGATAGACTTGGTGAGCAGAATATTCAGCAGTTCTTTCTTGGCATCTGTCATAACAAGCTCATTCTACCCCTGCGCGTGTGAAATTGCAAGTATGTTTTGGCGTTCCGGGTGCATTCTTTCCCGCATCAGGACGGTTCCACCAGGCTGGGGTCAGACATCAGGATAACTTCTGCACGGGTTACCCGGCCGGCAGCGCTGAAATCGAAGCGCAGGGCGTGGGTATCCGTGGCGGTGTTCTTGGGGTGCTCAAAATAGAAATAGACAAAGGATTCCGTGCCGTCCGCGTTATGCAGGGTGAGGTGCATGCCGCCGAAGTCCTTTTCCACCTGAGCCTTGGTGGCAGCCTGCAGCTGCATATCGTGCGCAGCCGCCACAGCCGCATACCAGCGGCGGTCATCGCGGCCATTCACGCAGTAGCCGATTCGCCCCTCGCCGCAATCATCATTGAAATATGGCTTGGAAACGGGTCGCAATACAGAGCAGGACACCAGGAGCAAGGGAAGAAGCAGAATAAATGCCTTCATGATTTGTTCAGTTGTTGTTGAGAGGTAGTAGCAGCACATTCACGCCAGTATTGAGCCATGGCCGCATCGCGGGCTACGCCAAGCCCCTGTTCGTAGCAATGCGCCAGGGCAAGCTGAGCCTCGCTGCGGTTCTGCTCAGCAGAAAGCTGATAATAATGCACAGCCTGGCTCCAGCTCTGCTCCACACCATGTCCCTGGGCATAGCAATGCCCCAGTGCACATTGAGCCGCTGCATTCTGGTGCTCCACCGACCATTGGTACCAGCGCACCGCCTCGGCATAATCCTGGCTTACGCCCTCGCCCAATTCATAGGCGCGGCCCACATAATACTGTGCCAGGTCGTCCCCTTGTTCGGCAGCCTGCAGGAACAAGCGCACAGCCTCGGCAGCATCCTGCGCCACCCCCTCGCCGTGCAGGTAGCACCATCCCAGGTTATACTGAGCATCACTCATCCCCTGTTCTGCCGCCTGCGAATACCAGTAGGCAGCAGATGCAGCATCATTCACCTCAGCATAACACACGCCCAGTGCACATTGCGCCGCGGCATACCCGCATTCAGCAGCTTCGAGAAACCAATCTGCTGCAGTGGAAAGCTCCCCTGCCTCCAATCCGGCATGGTAGGCCGCCGGGGCATAATAGGAAGCAGCCAAAGTATACCCGGCATCATACGCCCGGCCATACCATGCCGCCGCCTGCTCCCAGTTCTGCGACACGTGGCAGCCATTCTCATATGCCACCCCCAGCATAAAACACGCATTCGGACATTCCTCCGCATACACCGCCAGCAACTCAATCGCATCGGCCTGCACGCGTTCCAGCAGTCCAAGAGCAAAAGAATAGTCAATCTCTATATCACGCAGATATACGAGAGATTCCGGCTGGTAATGAGCCAGCGCAAGGAGACACTCCATAGCCTCCTCATGAGAAATTGCCAAACCTGCCAAAGCACGCATGGCCCCGGCATCATGCACAAGCAACTGGCCCAATGCCTCAGCAGCCTCCGGATACATGGAAGCACGATGCACCATCTTCAGCAAGGCGTCGGGATCGGCACCGCCGGCGGCCTTATCCTCCAGCTCCTCCATAGTAGGAGCCTGCACCAGCCAGGCGGATGCAATACCCAGCGGCACTGCTATAAGCAGCAACAGCACCTGCGCCCACGCTCTTATGTGGCGGCGCATATTCTGAGTATCTCCTGAGGGTGCTTGCGTCATGTGATTTACCGTTTCTCATTCTACCCCCGGAGGCTATCCGGAGCAAGCAAAAAAAATCCCTCAGTTTCAGATGAGATGCTTAAAATGTGGGAAATCTGTTGCCTTTTGGAGGAAATGGTGTATACTTGCCGCGCCATGCTAACCATCAAGAAACTCACCAAAGCACACGCAGGTCGCACGCTCTTCTTCGAGACCGAGCTGGTTGTCAACTGGGGCGAGCGCATTGCGCTGGTAGGGCCCAACGGCGCCGGTAAGTCCACCCTGTTCCGCATGATTCGCGGCGATGACACACCGGATGAAGGCCAGATTGTCATGGACGATTACGCCGTGGTCGGTTACCTGCAGCAGGAAGCCGGTGACCCGACCGACCGCACCGTGCTGGAAATTGCCATGAGCGTAACCCCCGAAATGGGCGATGCTATCCGCACCCTGCGCGAATGCGATGCCAAGGGCGACAACTCCAGCGATGAATACGCCCAGGCTATGGATATTTTCATTTCGCACGATGGTTACCAGATTGAACCCAAGGCCAAGCGTATCTTGAAGGGACTTGCCTTCAAGGACGAGGATTTCCACCGCCCTGCCCGCGAGATGAGCGGTGGCTGGGTGATGCGCGCCCACATGGCTCAGCTGCTGGTAGCCGAGCCGGATCTACTCATGCTGGACGAACCGACCAACCACCTGGATCTGATGAGTCTGCTGTGGTTCCAGCGTTATCTGATGAACTACCCCGGCGCCATCTTCATGATTTCTCACGACCGCGATTTCATGGATTCCCTGGTGGAAACGGTGTACGACATCGAAAACGGCGAACTGGTGCGCTACACGGGCAACTATACCCGCTTCCTGGAGCTGAAGGAACAGCGCTACGAACAGGTGCTGGCCGCATGGCGCAACCAGCAACGCGAAATCGCCCACATCGAGGCATTCGTAGAGCGCTTCCGCTCCGTGGCCTCCAAGGCCTCCCAGGTACAAAGCCGCATCAAGCAGCTGGAAAAAATGCGCCGCATCGAGAAACCCCGCCAGAGCCGCCGCGTGTTCAAGTTCATTTTCCCGCAGCCTCCGCGCAGCATGCAGAAGGTACTGGAACTGGAAAAGGTGGGCCAGAGCTATGGCAGCAAACGCATTTACCAGAACCTGGATCTGCTCATTGAACGAGGCGACCGCATTGTACTGGTAGGCCCGAACGGCGCCGGCAAGTCAACCCTGCTCAAGATTCTCGCCGGGGTTATCCCGATTGACGAAGGCCAGCGCGTGCTGGGCACAACCACCCGCATCGGCTATTTCTCCCAGATGCGTTCGGAAAACCTGACCCCCAATTTCACCGTGCTGGAGGAAATCATGAAGGCTGACCCAGAACTGCGCGAGGAAGAAGCACGCGCCGTGCTGGGCTCCTTCATGTTCCGCAAGCTGGACTGTGAGAAGCGCGTGGAAGTGCTCTCCGGTGGTGAGAAATCACGACTCAGCCTGGTGAAGTTCCTGGTGAACCCGCCCAACCTGCTGCTCATGGACGAGCCGACTACCCACCTTGACCTCATGAGCGTAGAGGCCCTCTCCCAGGCACTGAAACGCTACGAGGGCACACTGGTATTCATTTCACACGATGTGCACTTCATCCGCTCCCTGGCAGAAAAGACCCTGCACATCAACCACGGCACAGTTACCCCCTACGCCGGTGGCTATGATTACTACCTGGAGAAATCCGGACTGTTGGATAACCCGGATGCCATGGATCAGTAAAGATTCCAGTTTCCCTGAAAGCAGAAAGGTCACACGGCATTGTTCCGTGTGACCTTTTTCCTATCAGGATTCAATACCCTGCCGGTCATAAAGTTCCTTGTAGAGCGGGCAATTGGCATAAAGCTCCTCATGCGTACCATCACCCACGATATACCCGCCTTCAAACACAAGAATGCGGTGCGCATTGCGGATAGTGCTGAAGCGATGCGCCACTATCAGGGTGGTGCGCCCCTGAGCCAGCTTGTCCAGTTCTTCCTGAATCTCACGTTCACTCTCTGCATCCAGGGAAGCCGTGGCTTCATCCAGAATCAGAATGGGAGCATCTTTCACAAAGGCACGGGCAATAGCCACGCGCTGTCGCTGCCCACCGGAAAGGCCATCGCCTCCCTGGGCAAGTTTCGTATCGATACCAGCCGGCTGAGATGCCAGGAACTTAGACACAGCGGCAGAATCTGCTGCAGCCATAATCTCCTCATCGGTGGCATTCAGACGCCCCAGACGGATATTCTCACGAATAGAGCCGGCAAACAGCAGCGCCTGCTGTCCCACCAAGGAAAGATGCTCGCGCAGGTCATGCGTGCGCAAATCGCGGATATCCACACCGTCCAATTCAATGGAACCCTTGCTCACCTCATAGAATCGGGGAATCAGTGTGGCAAAGGTTGTCTTTCCTGCGCCACTTGGCCCCACGAGGCCCACAATCTGCCCGGCAGGTATCGTCAGATTCACATCACGCAACACAGGTTTCTCCGGGTCATAGCCGAAACTCACATTACGGAAACAAATCTCACCCCGCACAGGCTGAGCAAGCTGCTTCGGGTTCTCAGGCTCAGGAATGGTGTTCGGTTCGTAGAGAATTTCTGCCAGGCGCTTAAGTGCCCCCTGAGCTTCATTAAAACGGTTCCAGGCAGTGCCTGCTCGCTTCATTGAGTCGAACGCGAAGAACAGAGCACCGGCAATGGCAATGAAATCAGTAAAGTTCATGCCATACGTGCGTCCACGCACCAACAGGAACGAAAGTGCCAACGCCGTCACAACCTCCATCACCGGCACCAGAGCCTTCTGGTACTTGACCAGCTTAACATAATTAGTGCAGAAGCGGTTCGAAACCTGAGAAAAACTGGAAATTTCCATTTCTTCCAGTGCATATGCACGGATTTCACGCTGATTCTCCAAATTCTGCTGCACTGCCGTATTCAGCTCACCAAGTCCCTGCTGAGAGCGAAGAGCCTTTGCCGAAATCCGTTTACCAAATACAATAATAGGCCAGGCAGCAAGCGCCACAAACAATAGATTTACCAGAAAGAGGATACCCTGCCCCGAGGAGAAAAGCAGATAAATGAAAGCACCCAGAGCACATGCAGCCGTAACAGGCTGTTTCACCAGATCATTAGCAACCGAGGTGAGAATATTCTGAACATTCGTTGTATCTGCCGTGATTCGACTGATGACATCCCCCTTACGGCGGCTCTCCATGAAAGCAATGGGTAATTCCTGAACCCGGGTAAACACCGCCATGCGCAGCGTCTCCAGAATACGGATACCAAGTATGCTGACCAATACAGCGTTCCCCCACATGGCAAAGCCACGGATAACAAATACCAGAGGCATGGCAGAACATGCCAGCAGCAGCATGGTTTCACGGGGAATCTCCTGCAAAGACGGAACTTTAACCAGCAAGTCCGGCATTTCCGAGCCAGGAGTGTAGAACACCACGGGGAATACGTACTTAATCAGCAGCGGCACACCCATACCGCTGGCAGTTGCCGCCACCATACCGGTAAACAGCACCAGAATAAACATCCTGATGTGCGGCAGCAGGAATAATTTCTGAAAATATAATATATTCTTCATACAGCAGACTCCTCTATTTCACTTTCATTGCTGCTAACCTGTTCATCGTACAGGTTGCGATACAACGCACACTTCTCATACAGTTCAGCATGCGTACCATCGCCTACAATGCGACCTTCCTCAAATACCAATATACGCTGGGCCATACGAATGGTACTGAAGCGGTGAGCAATCACAAAAGTTGTATGCCCCTGGGCCAGATTCTCCAGTTCTGACTGAATGGCAGCCTCACTCTTCATATCCAGAGCAGAGGTGGCTTCATCCAGAATAAGCACAGGTGCATTCTTCAAGAAGGCTCGCGCTATGGAAACACGCTGACGTTGACCGCCGGAAAGGCCTGAGCCACCCTCGCCCAGCATATAATCATACCCACCCGGAAGGGCTTCAGCGAATTCATCCACCCTGGCCTGACGAGCAGCATTACGAACTTCAGCAACAGATGCCCCCTGGCGCCCCATACGAATATTGTCTGCTATAGAAGCCCGGAACAGCGCTGCAAACTGGGAAACCAAGCCTATGTTACGTGTTCTATCCGCACGGGAAATCTGGCGCACATCGATGCCGTCCAGTTTCACACAACCGGACTTCACATCATAGAAGCGGCATATAAGGTTAATGAATGTGGTCTTACCTGAGCCGCTGGGACCTACCAGCGCCACAATCTGCCCCGCAGGTACATGCACATTAATATCCTTCAGTACGGTTTTCTTACTTGAGTAACCGAAAGACACATGCTCAAAATCCACATCTCCCTTCACGCCATCTGCCAGGCTGACCGGCTCTGCTGGTTCGGGGGTTTCGTTTTTGGCGTCCAGTATACCATTCAGACCGTCCACTGCCATCACCAGGATCTGGCATTGATTGGCCACGGTACCGAGCCTCTTAATCGGATCATAGCAGAAGTAAAATGCTGTTGCGATAGCCGTAAACTGCTCCAGGGAAAGGCCATCACTACAGCCACGGTACAGAGAATATGCCAGCGCCAGTGAAGAGACAATCTCAATAGCCGGAGTCACACTCTGTCTCCACGCCCCCATCTTAATCAAACGGGTGTTGTATGAGCGAATGTGAGAGCGAAGCAGTTCCGCACGATGCTTCTCAAGATTAAAGGCTCGCACCTCCCGCTGGGCCGACAAAGTCTCCTCCACATCAGCAGTAATAACCCCCATACCGGAAAGAGCCTGCTTCATGAGTTTAGTCATGCGCTTACCTACCCACCGCACCACAGGTATACACGCAGCAGAAATAATCAAATTTCCCAAAAGCATGGCACTTTCGTGCTGCGTACATGCGGCAAATACCAAATACCCGGCGGCAGCCACCAGAGTCAGCGGTTGAATTACCAAATCGTTCATGATGGTAATCATCCCTTGCTGCAGCATCTGAGGATACTGTATCAGCCGGGTCATCAGTTCACCTCGTGCATTACCATCATGAAAGGAAAAGGATTGCCACTGCAAGCGAGTAAACAAATCAATCCGTAGATTCTCCAGACTCTTCATACCAGCCTTTGTCAGAAGAAAAGCGTTTCCGTATGTTGCAAGGCCACGTACAGCCATCACCAGGGGAATCACCGCTGCCGCCGCCCACAACACCGCATACTCAGCCTCATGTGGTTCACAATACTTCATCACTATATCCGCCAACCATGCAGGTGTCTCCTCCTCACCAAACACGATGGGAAACACATACTGGATCATCGCAGGCAAGCCAAAACCCGCAGAAGCGGCGGCAAGAATACCTGCCAGTATACCTCCCGCAATCAAATACCACTGGGGTACCATGTATCGCACCAGAAATGGCTTGTACATCTGCCACATTGATTTTGACTTCTTACCAGACTTGCTCATGATTCTCCCACCACTCTACCAAATTCGCTCTTCACATGCAACCTTTTTCAGAGCAAATGGGCATTTGTTATTCTTTTTACGCATGGATTACAAAGAGAACGCGCCGACTGCTTGACATCCGCCGGAAAATATTGCAGAATACCCACACTTATCCCGCATACGGAACCACCATGAAGAGACTCCTGATTCAGACAGCCGTTCTTACCGCATCCACCACCATGCTCACCTCCTGCTTTGACGAGATCAAGCAGATAGTAGCTGGCGACCCTGCACCGGCAGAGCAGGCAGCACCGGCAGAGCCGGTCGCACCGCCCGCACCCACCCAGCCCACCAATGAGGAAATCAGCCGCATGCTGGTGGAACAGATGACAGGCTGCGAGGCTGCGACTGCAGGAGAACTCATCTGCAGCGAGCCTCAGAAGAACCAGGATGACAGCGTGAACATGAACGCTACCCTGAAAATGGTGGTAAAGGAAGACTTCTTCGCCCGCGAAACTGCACCGGCCGCATTTAACAAGGAGCGCGAAGCCGTTAACGAGGCAGCCAATACGGCCATGAAACCGGAATCCGTCTACCTGTTCCAGGTTGGCGCCACCACCGACCTCATTACCGAAGCAGACCGCGCAGCAAAACCGCTGCCCGAAAACCTGCAGGCCATGCTCAACGAGCTGAAGGAACTGGCTGATTCCTCTGTATACCGCAAGGTAGTCAACGCCGGCGACACAGTGGAAACCTCTGCAACCTTCACCGCTACATATGTTGATGGCGTATGGCAGTTCAGCAACATCGTGGTGAACAACGCATCCCTGCTGGCGCTGAACGACTACACAGCCCAGAGTGCCTTGCCCCAGGACGCTGCTGTGCTTACCCCGGATTTCGAAGAGAGCCGCAAGGCCACCATTCGCGAAAAGGTAGCAGCTTTTAATCAGGCAGCCGAGCCCTACATCAAGGGCCGCGAAGAAGCCGCCCGCGTCACCCTCACAGAACACCAGGCTCGCGCAGAGGAGGAAGCCCGCCGAATCACCGAGCAGGCTGCTGCCCAGGAGGCAGCTCGCCAGGAGAGCATCAACGCCTTCGTTCAGGCCTTGGTAGACGACAAGCTCTTTGCTGGTGAGTGGACGCGCGACAAGCGTTTTGGCGAGCTTTCCCTGCACATTGAGCAAGCCAAGAGATTCGACAACGCTGTGCAGTTTGTCGGTACCATTTACGACACAAAACTCCCCGAAGCCAGCCTGGACATCGCTGGCCGCTGCGACCTCACCCCCAAGGAAGACGGCACCACCCAGGTTGACATCACCATTTATGACGGTCAGTACGACCCCGACCAGCCCACCGCCGAGGTGTACGATGCCAAG
>JAGBZE010000163.1 GCA_017628435.1 Akkermansia sp. | reverse complement strand
GGATAAAACCTGTTTTGCTTGCTTGATAAATTGCGTGTATAGATTTCTAACTCTCTGTAATTCCTGCAGCTCTGAGTAATTCCTGTTCATCGGTTCATTAATTCTCAGATGCTCCCAATATTTCATGGTATAGCTTTGTATCACCTCACAATCGAGTTTATCGGTCTTTGCTTCAGCTACTCCTGCTTTTGCATGATGTCGAACTCGCCTGGGCGATACCTGGCATCGCATAATACCATTTGTATCCAACATTCCTGCAAAATTGAGACTTATATATCCCGTAGCTTCATATGCTACGATAACGTTATCTCCCAGCTCTTTGATAGCTTTGATAAAACGAGCGTGGCCTTTTTCATCATTGGAGTATATCTTGTACTTTATGTGTTTCACATCCAGTTTAGTTTTAGATAGATCTACCCCAACTATGATGTAATCTGCCTTATTCTTTTTGTCTGTAACCGTAATTTCGGCTATTTCCTGCTTGAGTTTGGCTGTGTTTTTCTTTATCATTGCTGCGTCTCCTTCTCTATTCCGGACATTCTCTTTATTGAGGTAGTCCTTTCAACTATTCGAGACAGTAACACGGAGCCGTACTATACGGGAAGAAGGGGGCCCTTACTTCAGTTCGGGCATAGATATATCCAGCCCCCTCCCGTGCACGGGCATTCCCTTCTTCAGGAACAATGGGTAGCTACCCCATTGTTCCTTCTCCGTAAGCTCGATTGTACATCGAACAGGGATAAGATACCACAAAATTTCAATAGAGTCCCGTGCTCCGATGACAATACAACCCCGCATGCCATTCTACCCCAATTCCTCTTCGATTTCCGCCAGGAGGTCGAGAGCGTCTGAATAACCAGGGTTGATTTCAAGGCAGCGGCGAAGCCAGTGGCGCGCGGTCTGGAGGTCCCGCGGCACCCCCAGCGCATTCACGCAAATCACCGCATACCAGAACATGGCACCGGAATTAAGTCCCTTCTCAGCCACCAGTTTCAACAAGCTTGCTCCCCTGGCAGGATTCAATTCGGTGAGGCGGCCATGGTACAGGTACTCAAAGGCCAGAACATAAGTGCTCTCCATTTCCCCCAGTTCAGATGCCCTGGAGTGGTAGAAAAAGGCCTTAGCAGCATTGGGTTTCAATCCGCACGAGCCATAGCGATAAGCCTCTGCCAGCTCATAGCAAGCCTCAGGTTCATCCAGCTCAGCGGCGCATTTGAGCCATTTCAGGGCGAGTTTCTCGTCATGTGGCACCTCATCTGACCAGCGCAACCTGCCAGCCAGCAGACGCATGGCAACAGCATCGCCAGCCTCAGCCCGGCTGCGAAGCTCAGCGATATCCTCGGAGTCTTCTACAATTTCGTCATTCATAAAGCAGCAACGGGCAAGAAGCAACTAAAAAGGAGCAAGATACTCAGAAACCAGCAAAGAGGAGAAAACCACGAATAGCGTTGGCCGAGGTTCCGCCCCAGCAGCACACCGAGAACCGGCCAGAAGAAATACGCAACACCACCGGCCATCAATTCCAGAAGCGTATCAGGAGAAGGATGATACTTCAACAGCACCCAGGGCACATGCCATTGAGTCACGAGGCAGAACAGCAGCAGGTATTTCACCCAGTTAGGTATGTCCAGTACGAACAGCACCAAGGCAGCAACGGTGATGATGAGGGCAATGATGGCAACCGCCATCACTGCAGCCAGGCAGATACCTACGGGCCAGCCCGGTGCGATGGCTGTGTAGGTAGCCAGCGTCATGCAGAGGCAGCCCCCCGTAAACACCGGACTGTACAAACGGGCCATAAGAACGCACAAATCAAAGCGGCTTACCCAGCATAGCCCGCACCAGGGCGGTGAGCCCCATGAGAATACCGGCTACCAGCAGGTTCAGGAGGGATGCCACCACGGCGCTCCACAGAGTGTACGTCGTATCAAAGCCGTGCCAGTAGAAATCCACAACAGCTCCAACATAGGCTACCACCGCCACAAGCTGCAAACAAATACGCTTTGTGCCAGGAGTTCGGAGGGAATGCCGCTGCACCCACAGCCAGCCCACGCAGCAGAACACGGCGGGGAACATAAAACAAAGCACAGCAAGCATCATGCTTCGGTACACCAGTTCCCACTGACCCTGCGTCAGGTATTGCGGATACCGTGGCGCAAGGGGCACAGCGTTCTGCTCATCAAACGTTACGTTGGCATCATCCGGGCAGAAGCGCATGCTGCCATCGCTCTTCACCTCCAGCCAGGGTGAGATACAGGAACGCTCCGCCGTCAGCTCAGGAGTATTCTCCACCGGATACTGTGGTTTCACCTGATTATTGGCGTATCGACCTGGCCCCACCTCCTGCATAGCATAGGACTCAATAATTTTCCGACGCAGTTCCTCATTGGCAGGGAAAGTAAACACATCACAGGGAAAATCGCCCGCTGCCCCTGCTCGAATGGTCTCGCACTTCATCCCAGTCGGCGCCTCGCCCAGCCAGGGTGCAGCAGTAGACTTCCATACGCCCTCCGGGCTAGCGTCATCCCAATTTCCCAGCAAGAAAATGAAGGCATAGACGATGCTGAGCGTTACAAAATAAATTTTCTCACATTTCATGGTTTCCGGGTGCTCTCTCTGGGTTTCGGAGGCATGGGGGCGCCCCAATTCGGACGAGGACGACGGGTACGCATAGCCTTGATTCTCTCGCGCACCTCCTTCATGCGTTTTTCGTCCAGACTATCCAGCAGCAGCGAGATTTCCTCCTCCTGCACATCGCGGGCGTCATCGGCCTGAGGCTGCACTGATACCAGCATAGCCAGGCGTTCACGCATCTCGGGCGTGTAATCCGAGCGCGTAGTAATCAGAGAAACAACACCCAGGGTCATTTCCTTCTCGCGACGCGCACGCGCCTCCTGCCCCGCAGCGGAAAGAGCTGAGGCCAGACGCTCTCGCACGGTGAGGTAGAGCATGAGCACCTCAGTGCTGCCGGGGTCATCCGCCAGCAGAGCGCGGGCAAAGCGGGCACCGCGCTCCAGCGTAGCCAGTTCCTGCTTACCGAACGGCCGCACAACCCACTGCACATAGGAGCGTTGAATAGGCGTGCTCTCCGGGTATTTCACCAGCAACTCATCGAACAACTGCTCCACCGTCTGCTCCTTGTCCAGCAGGCGGCGCTGCATATCCGGGCGCTGCAGGCTCATGAGCAGCTCGATACGGCGCACCTGCACCTTCTCCTGAAGCGGGTCCTGCGCCAGAATCTCATTCATGAGCGCAATGGCCTGCTCCTGATACACGCGGTGAGACTGCCGCTCCGGCCGGTCAGGACGCGACTTGCGGTCGAGGCGCTCGGGGCGCGGCGGACGCATCTCACCACCCACCATTCCGGGACGACGCTGCGCACCGGGCTGCCAGCGCATGCGGAAGGGAGAACCCTGGCTCAGGAACTGCAGGGAGCGGATAAGCTCCAGCCTGGCCTCAATATCCTTCACCAGGTCAGCCTTTGCCACCGCTTCCTTCAGCAGCTTCTCGGCCTCCTGACGGCGCTTCTGCTCATACATGGCCGAGCACAGGCCGTTGAGGTTGCGGAAATATGCCGCCGATAATTCCGGAGAAAGGCTGAGCGCGCGGGAGAAATACTGCTCAGCCGTGGCGTAATCCTGGGTCTGCTGGGCAATGATTGCCAGGGTCTGGCAGGCCTCGGCCATCTTGTTGCCCTTATTGTCAGCCATGAGCGCAATTTCCTCATAATAAGGCATGAGCTGCTGCAGCAACTGCGTATCGGCCTTGGTAGGCCGCCAGAGGGTGTCATCTCCGGCGTCGCGGTCAGCCATGCTGGCAAAAATCTCCTGCAAGGCCGTATCGGCAATGGCTGCGTTGCGCTCCGCCTGCTTGCGCTGCTTGCTTTCACCAGCGTAGCCCCACAGAATGCTGCCGAAAAGCAGGAACACCAGCAGAGCCGCAGCGTGGCTCCACACCGCCACAGCCGGACGCCGGCGCAGCCACATGGCATAGCGGCGGGTCCAGGAAGCGGGACGGGCCTTCACCGGCTCTCCATCCAGGAAACGGCGCAAATCGTCCGCCATATCGGCCATGGATGCATAGCGATCTGCCGGGTCGAAACTGATACTCTTGTTGATGATGGCGCCGAGTTCGCCCTCGCCACGCAGCGTGCTGAGCGGTTCGGTCACAATGCGGTGAATCAGCTTGCCTGGCTCCGACTCACGGAAAGCGGGGCGATTGCACACTAATTCGTAAAGGGTTACACCCAGGCTGTACTGGTCACCCGCAAATGAGTTCTCCCCCTTCATCAAACGCTCCGGCGGCATGTAACGCAGGGTGCCATCGTGGCTCTGCGTCACCAGAGGAGCAGCCTCCCCATTGTTCAATACAGTGGCCAGGCCGAAATCGCCCACGCGCAGCACGCCATCAGCATCCAGCAGAAGGTTGCCGGGCTTCACATCGCGATGCAGCACCCCGCAGGAATGCGCATAGGCCAGTGCCTGGGCCGCCTGCAGGCCCACCTTCGCCACGGCCACCTCATACGGCACACCGGGGTACGCATTGCGAATGGTAGAAGGGGTAATCCCCTGCCCGTTCACCAGGCTCATCACATAATAGCGATAATCGCCCTCCTGACCGGCACCGAACACCTCCACAATGTTGGTGTGGTGCAGCCCGGCAATCACGCGGGATTCATTCTCAAACGCTTCACAGTGGCGTTCATCCGCATTCCAGGCCGGAGAAAGGATTTTGACGGCCACCTCACGGTGCAGCGATTCCTGCATAGCGCGGAACACGGTTCCCATGCCCCCCGCACCGATACGCTCCATCAGGCGGTAGCCACCCAGAGATTCAGGATAACGCGCTGTGGCATACACCGCCGAACTGTGATTGGAGACGCTCAGCGCCTCCATATCCACCATACCCTTGAGCAGATCGTTCAAATCCTCCGCATGCTCGGAATGCGCCGCCACAAATTCCTCCAGAGCCGGGGCCTTGCCACAACGCAAGGCCTCCAGATACTCCTCCACCAGCAAGGCAAGCTCTTCCTCTTTGTCCGGGGTATCAGGCATAGGGATTCTCGTTGAATACAAGTTCACGGAAGCGCTTCAGCGCACGCACGTAGCGAATGCTGGCGGCCTTCTGCTCAATACCCAGCACAGCGGCACACTCCGCATTGCCCATTTCCTCAAAATGGCGCAGTTCCAGAATCTCGCGGTCATGTTCGGAGAGCTGCGACAGCACACGACGCGCCATGGCCTGTCGTTCCAGGCGCTCCAGATGCGTGCGGGGGCTCGAAATCGTATCGGCAAAATGAGCCCAGGCATCTGCCACGGCCACATCGTCCTCCGGGCTCATCTCCTTCATGGCATCGCGCTTGGCTGCAGCCAGGTGATGGCGTTCTACATCCGTAAGCGTCTGCAGCGCAATGAGACGCAGCTTCACATACATGGGCACATCGGGTTCAGCCTTCAGAAAATCCACGCGGCGACCGCAGGCCATATAGGTCTCCTGCAGCAAATCATCCACACTCAGCCTCCGCAGCAGAATGGGCGGCATGCGAAGCACCAGCAAACGCTGCAAGCGCTCGCGGTACTCCAGCCAGAGCTCGGCCAGCCAAAGGTTTTCCGGGGTTGCACTCATGAAAGAAGGACTGATTGAATAAAAGAAATCGGCGGACTGTCAGTATCTCCGCTATTAAAGGAGAACGCAGCCCGCCGGGAATTTCTACGGCTGAAAAGGAATCAATCCTTTACATTTTCCTCGCGCAGGTCGCGCACCATGAGCTCCTTCAGAGCATCGCTGGGGTGCTTACCCTCGTAAAGAATTTCGTACATGGCATCGGTAATGGGAGTGCGCACGCCGAGAGCACGAGCCATCTGGTACGTGGACAGAGTGTTCGGTACCCCTTCCACCACCTGGCCAATCTGCTTCAGGCATTCATCCAGCGGCATACCTTTGGCCAGCAGACGACCGGCCGTCAGGTTGCGGCTGTGGTCGGAATAGCAGGTTACCACAAGGTCACCCATGCCGGAAAGGCCCATGAAGGTTTCCATATGACCACCGCGAGCCATACCCAGACGTGTCATCTCAGCCAGACCACGAGTGGAAAGAGCTGCGCGGGCGTTGTCACCCAGGCCCAGGCCTGCGCAGATTCCGCTGGCCAGAGCAAACACATTCTTGATGGCACCGCCAATCTGCATACCCACCACATCGCTGCTGGTGTAGATGCGCAGGAAGCCCGTGCTCATGCGCTTCTGGACAGCCTTGGCAATCTCGATATCCTCGAACCCGATGAGGGTAAGGCTGGGAAGGCCCTGCACAATATCCTCTGCATGGTTGGGGCCGGAAAGAGCACCCACCGGGAACTTCACATAGGAGGAAATGATTTCGCTCATCAGCAGGTTCGTGTCCTTCTCAATGCCCTTGGAGCAGGTCACAATGACGGCATCCTCTGCCAGACCTACCTCGGCCAGGCTCTGAGCCACGCCGCGCATCACCACGCTGGGAACTACCACGATGACAAGCTGAGAACCAGTTACATCTGCCCAGTCGCTGGTCACCTTCACGTTCTCCGGCAGAGGGCGGGCACCCTTGATAGGCACCAGGCTCATGCGGGTCTCGCGAATCTGGGAGGCTTCCTCCTCCTTGTAGGTCCAGAGCACCACCTCGCTGCCATCCTGGGCAGCGGTGAAAGCCAGGGCTGTGCCCCAGGCACCGGCGCCGATAATTGCTGTCTTCTTGAAAATTCGTTCCATACCGTTAAAAATTAGTTCTTGGGAGCAAAAGCCTTGGGCTCAGTGCCATTCATAATGCGCACAATGTTAGCGCGGTGCTTCACCGTCACCAGCACCAGAATAAGGAACAGCAGCCCCATCACCATGCCATCAGCCACGGAGCAGGCACCATCGCACACGCAGAGCTCCACACCCGCGGCAATCATCATGCCCACACCTGCCATGATGCTGGAAAAAGACACGTAGCGAGTAACTATCATACTGCCAATCCAGAACAGCAGCGCAGCCAGGCCCACCCAGGGAGACAGAGCAAACAGACAGCCGCCCGTGGTAGCCACACCCTTGCCGCCCTTGAACTTAAGGAAACAGGTGAAGGTGTGTCCCAGAATCAACGCAAACATCACACCCAGGAACCAGCCCATCTGAGCAGGTGTAAACACCGTCATGTCACCTCCCAGGTGACACTTCATGTACAACAACGGGGCAAATCCCTTCAGAAAATCCATGACAAACACCGGAATACCCCAGCCCTTCCCCAGCACACGCACCGCATTGGTAGCTCCGATGTTACGAGAGCCGTGTTCGCGCAGGTCAATACCATTCAAACGCCCGGCAATATAGCCAAACGGGACAGAACCAATCAGGTAGGCTGCAACGATATATAAAATATTTTCAACCATGTGCCTTAAGTATACTCCAATTTTCCGCGGCTCGCAACCATTTTTTTCACCCAAATAACAAGAAAATCGTCCGCTCTGAGCATGAAAAACATCTCCTCGTTGAACAAATGTCTCCCCATTTTCGTCTATAATTCTGGACACTCCGCGAAATCTAACTGTCATCATGCTCAGAATCTCTCCCTTTACTGCAGTTCTGTGTCTGAGTCTCACAGCCCCGCTCTGCGCTATTGAGACACCGGACAACTTTTCCCGGCTGGAGGGACCCCGGCGCCTGACTCCGACCGAACAGGATGCCCCGGACATCCAGAGACTCTTGCAGGATGTCATGTCCAGAGAAGATACCATCAGGCACCTGACAGCCCTGGGATATCGGCTCATTGAATCCTGGTCTCATGAAGCCTCGATTCTCCGCGCAATACAGGCATCACCAGAACAACAGGAAGCCACCATTATGCGGCTGCCTTATCACCTTTGCCCGGAGCAGAACAAGTACGCCTTTCTCAGCTTTGACCTCGAGACACGACGACTCGCCTCATACCACATCTGCATCCTCAACAAGCCCCTGCCCTTTGATTCAGAACAGCCCCTGCCCGAACGCCTGAAACCTCTGTGGACCAAGGATGAGCTACTGCTTGGCATGACGGGCAGGCCGTGGAGCAAGGCCATGTCAGAATTGGAGGAGCACGGCTATAAGTATTGCCGGGAGCAAAATATCATCGAGGCTGCTCGCCAGCTTGCTCTTCACAGCAGAAACCTCGAAATCATCAAGCCTCCCGTTATCCGGTTCGGTTACCAGGTGTACATCGTCGTACTACTGAATACTGATGGTACCATCAGCCACCATGAAATCACCACTCTCGAAACCGAGGGATAGACAGCTGTTTCTGCACTCGCAGTCTGGTTAATAAGTAAATCTGAGCGACATAGGGCCGCTGGTTATATTTTCGGAACTGAAGTCCCGGGCTCCGACAGATTTGAGACCTCGCAAAATCGGCAGATCATCAATCGGAATCCTCTGCATTTCATACAGAAAACCCCACGCAAAGCGTGGGGCTTTTAACTGCGGTATATTTACGGGATGCATCAGACATCCACCACGACATCATCGTCGTTATCCTCGCCACCGTGGGCAAGAATGAACTGCAGATCGTTGAGGTCGAGACTGGAGGCGAAGCCTTCATCGCCGAGCACGTTGGTGACGAGCTGATTCTTCTGGTGCTGGAGCACGCGAATCTTCTCTTCCACGGAATCGCGGGTAAGCAGACGATAGGCGATAACCTTGTTCTTCTGGCCGATTCGGTGCGTACGGTCAATGGCCTGACTTTCCACAGCCGGGTTCCACCACGGATCATACAGAATAACGTAGGAAGCTGAGGTAAGGTTAAGACCGGCACCACCAGCCTTAAGGGACAGAAGGAACACACTGGGCTCCTTGGATGTCTGGAACTTCTCAATCTCAGCCTTACGGTCCTTCGTCTGACCGGTGAGGTAATTGTACGGATGATTGTTCTCCTCAAGCTTACCCTTGATAATCTCAAGCATGGATACGAACTGAGAGAACACCAGCACCTTATGACCTTCTTCTCGAAGCTGGTCGAGCAGGTAGAAGAGCGCAGTGAGCTTGGCGCTGTCCTCCTTGGCGTACTTGGGATCCACCAGACCAGGGTGACAGCAGATCTGACGCAGGCGCATGAGCCCCTGCAGAATAGCGAAGGAATTCTTCTTCACCGATTCGTCAGAATCCACACCAAGAAGAGCCTTCTGAATGCGGCGCAGCTCTGCCTTGTACAGCTGGCGCTGGATGCCTTCCATCTTGGCATATACTTCTTCTTCGGTACGCGGCGGCAGATCCTTGGCCACCTGCTGTTTGGTACGGCGCAGAAGGAAGGGCTTCAAACGGGCTGCCAGGCGATTCTGGCTCTGGGAGTCCTTGCGCTTATCAAAACGCTTCTTGAAGTAGGCGCGACTACCCAGCACACCGGGCATAGCGAAGGCCATGAGCGACCACATATCCAGAAGGCGGTTTTCGATAGGCGTACCGGAAAGCACCAGGCGGTTATAAGCGTTGATTTCGCGGGCAGCCTTGGCAGCCTTGGAATCCGGGTTCTTAATCTGCTGGCCTTCGTCCAGAATCACAGTGAGCCACTTGATGGCGTTAATCTGCTCGCCACAGACGCGGAGCTGAGCATAGTTGATAACCACCATATCGTAGTTCTCCAGGATATTCTCGACATCAGCCTGCTCCTTGTTGCGGATAACCATCACGCGTACACCGGGGGCAAATTTCTCCGTTTCACTGGCCCACACGTCCAACACGGACTTCGGGCAAACGATGAGCACGGGCGGAATCGTCACCTTCTTGCGGCCCTGCTTGTTACGGCGCGCATAGTCCTCGCGCAGCCACAGCATGTAGGTGATGGACTGAATCGTTTTACCCAGACCCATGTCGTCAGCCAGAATACCGCCGAAACCGTTCTCTGCCAGATAGGCCAGGAAGTGGAAACCTTCAATCTGGTACGGACGCAGCGTAGCCTGCAGAGTGGAGGGAACATCCGGCTTCACATCAATCTTGATTTCCGCCGTGCGCTCCTTGATACGCTGCCAGGCCTTCGGGTCGAACACCTCGGCAGCACGCGGGTCAGCCAGCTGCAATGCGTGCATACGGTGCGTCTCGCCGGAAAGGTCGAAAGGATCCAGGCCAAGCTTGGTAACGGCATCGCGCTGAGCATCGTCCAGCTTGATTTCCAGTCGCATCCAGCGGCCGTCGTCCATGCGTACATAACCACCGCGGGCAGACACGAGGGAGCGAATCTGCTCCTTGGTAAGAGTAACACCCTCCACATCGATAACTACCCGCAGGTCGAACCAGTCGATTTCCTGGTTCACCACCTCGAAGCGGATAGCAGCAGCCACCGGATCGGCCAGCAGAGACTTCAGATTCTCATCCATCTCCACATTGATGGAATCGGGAATCGTCTTGGCCCACTCAGCAAACTTCTCGGGGAACTGCTTGGTGATGCGGCTCTTGAAGGCCTCCATCTGCGTGTCATAAGTGAAGTTCATCTCCTCCAGCAGACCGGGGATGGGGTAGAGATAGTCACGGATGAAACGCAGCAGAGTATGATCCTTCACAGGCTGCTGCTCCAACAGCTCCCAGTCATCCTTGCCCAGACGCTCACGGCGGCGACCGGGGTCATCCTGAGCGCTTACCTCAAGCAGAACGTGCTCCGTGTCTGCACTGGTCAGGCCACGCACAATCTTCATGTTGAAGGTCGGCTTCAGCTCGATATCAATAACGCGCTCCTCCATGCTGGGCGGCAGCGTAGCGCCAATCTTACGAAGGAATTCCACACCGTCCAGACTGTCGATAACCGACTTCGGAATGGAGTAACGGGGCTCCACTTCCGTACTCTCCAGCCAGCGGGGCGGACCAGGGAACACGGTTTCATCAGACTGGTACAGCTCCACCTGACCGGGCAGCTGGCGCACAGAGTGCGTCACATGCACACCTGCAGCCGTCACCAGCTGCAGACCGTAGCAATCCGGCACAATGGGGTCATCAATACAAATCCACTTCAGCGGCTCACGCACCACCTTGAAGTAGCATTCGTCCAGGTTAACCAGGTAGCCCTTCAGGGCGGGCTGGTGGAAAAGAATATTCATCACGCGGCAGGCAGCCTCGTCATCCAGGTCAAGGATTACCGTATCCTGGCGGTCTGCATAGTCGCGCAGCACATTGAGCAGAATGTCCGTCTGCGGATCGCACTTCAGCGCACCATTCAGAAATTCCTCCAGAATGGCATCCAGCTGACTGCGCTCGCGGATGGATACCCAATCCTCCTTAAGTTCATAACGATATTCAAAGCGGGCTTCATTAATGGTGGAAACCAGGCGCATGTAGAGCGGATGGCGCGGCGGCTGCGGCGGACGCTCATTCACGCTCTGAATACGCTCATGCCAGGTACCTTCCTCCTTCTCGCGCTCCCATTCGGAGATGCGCTTCTGCACCTTCTCCAGATCAGTCACCACATTCATGAACTCCGGATAAGCAATGCGCTTCTTGGTGAAGGCATAAGCAATATAGTTCCAGAATTCCAGAATGTTACGGGGAGGAGACGGCCAAAGCTCCAGTGCCTCGTAGCCCGCAATCTCCCAGCGGGGGTTCAGACGCACCAGGTCATGGTCATGAATTTCCTGTTCAATAGCGAAACGGCGATAGCGCTTCTCCAGTTTAGTCACATAGTCCGATTCGCGGTCATCAAGATCTCGACCCAGCTTCTCTTCAAGCAGGTCAGAAAGCGGAACTTCATTCAGTTCATTGGGGCTCTCGGGCATATTGGCCCCGCGGTACATACGCTCCACCATGGTAGCGATGAGACAGGCACCGGCAACGCGTTCGTCCTCAGCCGTACAGGAACCGAACCAGCGGTTGCCCTGCAGACGCAGACTCGTACGGAAAACGCCCACTCTCGTTTCAACACGCCCCTGAATGTAGAGATGGTTGCCGAAAATTTGCGTCACAGCCCCATCCTTCTGGAGCTTTTCGCCCGCGTTGCGCACCTGTTCGGAATATGCGTTCAGGAAATTAAGCGTTGCGCGGTCGGGATTGAGTGCAGAACTTAACATGATAATTTATGGGAGATTAGGAACGCGGCGTCGAGCGGGAGGTGTACAGTCCACCCCTTGAGACACATCGCGTGCATGGTGTTATATTAGCATATCAAAAGGTATTTTTCAAGATGTCAGCTGAAGTTTTTTCGTAAAATTTGCCGATTTTCAGCAGAAATTTGGTGTTTTTTTGCAAAAATGACATCCCTGAAGCTTGTCAACCCACATCGCAAGGAGTATCCTGCCCGCGTGAATTTCCGGAATATTCATCTCCTCTTTCTGAGCTTCTTTCTGCTCGTCTTCACGGCCTGTTCCCAGATGCCTCAGAGCAGCACTCAGGCCATTGTAGGCATTGCCGACGACTGGAACAGCTCCCATGTCACCCTCAGTCTGGTGGAGAAGAATAGTGCCGGCAAATGGAAGCGCGTACTGGGTCCCTATCCGGGGCGTCTGGGTCGCAACGGCTGCGTGTGGGGACTCGGCATGCACAGCAACCCTGCCGGAGCCACCCTCAAGAAGGAAGGCGACGGGCGCTCCCCAGTCGGCATTTTCGCTCTGGGCGGTCTGTGGGTGAACAACCCTACCCCGGTGAAGCACCATCCCTCCATTCCCTATGTGCAGGTGGGGCCGAATGACCTCTGGGTGAGCGACCCGAGAATGCCGCACCTCTACAACCGCCACGTGCGACTGACTCACCCGGCCGCCACCCCATGGGAACTGCATGAGCAGATGCGCCAGAACGATTATCCGCACAGCATCAAGATGCTGGTGCACCACAACACCCCGGAAAGCGTAGGCAAGCCCATAGTCGGGGGTGGTTCCTCCATCTTCTTCCACATCTGGCGAAACAACGGCAATTCGCCCACCGCCGGCTGCACCAGCATGAACGAAGAGCAGCTGAGAGCCTTCATTGCCCGGCTCGACCCGGCCCGCAAGCCGGTCTACATCCTCCTGCCCCGCAGCGAGTATAATCGCCGCCGCAAGGAATGGGGGCTGCCCTGATGGATTATTCTGCAGGCGTATGCCGCAGGCCGGTGTAGGTATCAATCACCACGCGACCAAGCCGGCCATAGAGCGCATGCCCGGTACAATCCAGATAAAGCATACCTTCTACTTCCACCACCGGAATGCGGTGCAATGTTTCCTGCCGGTCATCAGAATCGCACATGTAAACAGCCGTAATGCGCTCCTGCTCTTCCTCTATACCCCACAGGTTGATGGAGTGCATGAAACGGCGGCCATCCGGCTTGCGGAGAGATACCCCTACCCAGAAAGCATCGCCCCGGCGGAAACCGCGCAGCAACGCAGCCGTAAAACTCTCCGCCGTCACCTCTGCACCACGCCCATTATATAATAACAATTCCGGTGCAGGCCCGGTTTCGCAGTAATAGCCACCCTGAGCGTCCTCCCGTTTAGCAGCACAATGCATATCCCCACCCGGATTCTGACGGACGTACTGGCCATCAAACCACCAGCGGATTCCCTGGTCCGGGTCGCCGCCTTCATTGCCAAAGGAAGTCCGGAAGGCTTTCCACACCGCATCTCCCTGCGGGGTACCCTGCGGCACCATGCCGGGATTCTGCTGCTGCCACCAGGCCACCATATTGGAGGCCGCAACCGCCCAGCACAGCAAATCATCTCCCTGCTCTCCCTTTTCATGAGTCTTGTTGAAATCAAACCATCCGGTCTCAGCCGTCACACCAGCAGACCAGAGAGTGGTCGCCCCAAGAGATGAACAGACCAACAAAAACCACAGCAGAAGAACACAGAATCGGTGCATGCGCTCTCTATATCACAGCAGATGGTATAAATCAATGATAAAGAAAAGGCTTGAATTGCGCGGAACTCAGGCGTACACTGCGCGCACACACTCTTTCAGATAATCATGCAAGATGGTCGAATCACACTGGTTGGCATAGGTTGCGGCTCCCGCACGCGCACCTATATGAAGCTGGCAATGGAATATCCGGACAAGTTCCGCATTGTGGGCGCAGCAGACCCGGTCACGGTGCGCGCCGAGCAGGTGCGCGACTTTGCCCCGGAGGAAGAGCGCGCCGGCATCCGCCTGTTCGCAAATGCCGATGAGCTGCTCTCCCAGCCGAAGATGGCTGATGTGGCCATCATCGGCACGCAGGATGACTACCACTTCGAGCCCGCCAGGCGCGCTCTGGAGCTGGGCTACGACCTCCTGCTGGAAAAACCGATTTCCAAGACCCTGCGCGAGGCGCTGGAGCTGCGTGATTTGGCCGAGAAGCTGGGCCGCCGCGTAGCCATCTGCCACGTGCTGCGCTACACGCCGTTCTACAACGCCATCCGCAATGTCATCAACAGCGGCGAACTGGGCGAAATCATGACCTTCAATGCCAACGAGGGCGTGGGCGCCTGGCATTTCGGGCATTCCTTCGTGCGCGGCCACTGGGGCAACAGCGCTAAATCCACCCCCATGATTGTGGCCAAGTGCTGCCACGATATGGATATTCTCTACTGGCTGCTCAACCGCCCCTGCGAACAGGTTTCCAGCTTCGGCGAACTGTCCTTCTTCCGCAAGGAAACGCTTACCGAACCCCGCCCTGCCCGCTGCACCGACTGGACCACACCCATCGGCGAAGACCCGTGGGATGCCCGTAAGTACATCACCGATGAATCCTGCCGCCGCTGGCTCAAGATGGTGATGGACGGCGTGGATGAAGCCACCCCCGAGGATATCACCGAGTGGCTCAAGACCTCCCAGTGGGGCCGAGATGCCTTCCAGTGCGAGGACAATGACCAGCCCGACCACCTGGTGGCCATTCTGCGCTACATGGGCGGCGTAACCGGCACCTTTACCATGACCGCTTTCGAAGAAGGCCGCCACATCGAAATCTACGGTACCAAGGCCAAGCTCCGCGCCGGTGCCTTCTACAAGGAAAACGGCCCGGGCGAAATCACGATTACCGAGCATTTCTCCAAGAAGATGCGAAAGGTGGAAATCGAGGAGGCCGCCGGTGGCTATGCCGGCCACGGAGGTGGCGACTGGGGGCTGGTGAGCAACCTGTACAACGACATGCGCGTGGTGGAGGACACCACCCTCATGACCACCCCCATTCAGGCCAGCGCCCATTCCCACGTCATCGCCTTTGCTGTGGAGCACGCCCGCCGCACAGGTGAAGTGGTCGACATCAAGGAATTTGAGCGCCGTGTGCTTTCCGGCGAGCTGAATTACTGATAAGCCTGATGTTCCGAAAAAAAATCCCTGCACAGAATGCTGTGCAGGGATTTTTTTATCCGCTCCGGCCGCGGCTCGAACGCGGGACCCCAAGCTTAGAAGGCTCGTGCTCTATCCAACTGAGCTACCGGAGCAGTAATGCGCGCCTATCCTACCACCGAGCCCTTGCCTTGGCAAGCTTTTATTTGACAACTGCCACAGCGCCTGATACCATATGGCCACACGTGGCGAAGCCGCTTACAGAAATTGCAGCAAAGTCCCCTGCCTTTGCCGGGGAACTGGAGAGGCTGCGCCAAGGCGGCAGCATGGATGAGCCCATGGTTCTGGAGCGCGTGGCCCCCGCGGCCTATTCCTTTGTGGCCAGCATGATTGCTGCGGCCTCTGATTCCCCTCGGCGAGTCTGGATTGTGGCCGATGCGCTGCCCGTACAGGAACGACTGGCCGCCGAATGGCCTCTCTGGGGAGGGCCACAGGCCGTTTTTGTACCGGAACAGGAAATCCACATCAACAACGGCATTTCCGACCCGGACCTGGCGGCAGAACGACTGGAAGCCCTGAGGGCTATCTCCGGCTCCCCCTCGAAAACCCAGGCGGTCATTGTAACCGCCGCCGCCCTGCAGCAACCGGCTCCCAGCTTCAGCGCCGGTGCCGGGTTCACTCTGCAGCTGAGGGTGGAAGGCGAATACCCGCTGGACAATGTGTGCACCGCCCTCGCTGACCACAATTTTGAACGCGTTGACCAGGTGACAGGCCGCGGCGAATGGAGTCTGCGCGGCGGTATTCTGGACGTATTTCCCCTGCAGTCTGCCTGGCCGCTGCGCATCGAATTCTTCGGAGATGAAGTCGAAAGCATCCGAGCCTTTGATATCGATTCCCAGTTATCTTTCAAGAAACTCGATTCCGCAGAACTGGTACTGGATGAACCACCGGCAGACAGACCGCTAAAGGATTGGATTACAAAGAATGACTGGGTGGTAAGCCTGCCCGGCTGCGGAGTACCGGGGCATGTACTGATATATGAACTGCCGCCGGATAGAGAAGACATTCTGCCGGATATCGACACGGTGAACGCCGGTGACAGCAGCGCCATTTTCGGCACCCCGCTCGGCAGCTTTGAAACAGGCGACTTTGTCATGCAGGAGGCCCGCCGCCAGCTGGCCGGCATGGAACTTCGCAAATGGCGGGAGCAGAAGTGGCGCGTCATCATGTTCTTCCCGCATGAAGGCGAGAAAAACCGATTCGAGGAAATCTGCGGAGAAGATGAAGCCTGGAGCGGGGTGCAGAGCCGCGATGGTGACCTGCCGCTCGGCTTCTCCATTCCCGGAGCCAGACTAGCCGTGCTTTCCGCCGCTGAAATTTTCGGCCGTTACTCCACCCCGCGCAGTCGAAAACAGGACGACCGCACCGACCGCATGCGCCGCGAGCGGGCACAGGCGCCGCTGCGCGAAATTGAGGAAGGCGACTTCGTCATCCACGCCTCCCACGGCCTGGGCAAATTCGTCGGCATTGTGCGCGATGACAAGACCGGCGAGGAAGAAATCCATATCAAATATGCCGATGGCGTACTGCTGCGCATCCCGCTTCAGCAGAGCCATCTGGTGTCTAAATATATAGGACTAGGTGCCAAAACACCAGAATTGAGCAAGCTGGGAGATGCCCGCTGGCGCCGCGCCTGCCAGGCCGCAGAGAAAGCCGTGCAGGACTACGCAGCGCAGCTGCTGGAGATTCAGGCAGAACGAGAAAGCAACAACGGCTATGCGCATCCCGCAGATTCCGGGTGGATGTGGCAATTTGAATCCAGCTTCCCCTACCGCGAGACTCCAGACCAGCTGCGAGCCATTTCCCAGACCAAGGCCGATATGGAGAGCGGCCGCCCCATGGATCGCCTCATCTGCGGCGATGTAGGTTTCGGCAAGACTGAGGTAGCCATACGCGCTGCCTTCAAATGCGTGACCGGCGGCAAGCAGGCGGCCATTCTGGCACCCACTACGGTGCTGGCAGCCCAGCACTACCGCACCTTCCGCGCCCGCATGAGCGAATACCCGGTGCGCATCGAGCTGCTCAGCCGATTCACCCCCGCAAAGAAAATCAAGGAAATCGTGGCAGGCATTGCCGATGGTTCAGTGGATATCGTCATCGGCACGCACCGCGTGATTTCCAAGGATATCACCTACAAGAACCTGGGGCTTGCTGTCATTGATGAAGAGCAGCGCTTCGGCGTGCGCCACAAGGAACAGTTCAAGCGCATGTTCCGCATGGTGGATATGCTCACCCTTTCTGCCACCCCCATTCCACGCACGCTCTATGTGGCACTCATGGGCGCGCGCGACATGAGCACCATTGAAACACCACCGCTCAATCGACTGCCTGTGCAGACCGCCGTCTGCCCATACAGCGAAAAACTCATAGCCGATGCCATCGAGCGCGAACTGGCCCGCAGTGGTCAGGTATTCTTCCTGCACAACCGCGTGCAAAGCATCATGAAGATGAAGGACGAGCTGCAGCGGCTTGTGCCGAAGGCCCGCATTGTCGTAGGCCATGGACAAATGGACAAGGGTGAGCTGGAAATCATCATGCGCGACTTTGTGGATGGCAAAGCCGATGTACTGCTGGCCACCAGCATCATTGAAAGCGGCATCGACATTCCCAACGCGAACACCATCATCATTGACCGGGCAGACCGCTTCGGCCTGGCCGAGTTGTACCAGCTGCGTGGCCGCGTAGGCCGAGGCGGACACCGAGCCTATGCCTATCTTCTGTTGCCACGCCAGGCGCTCTGCACCGGCGATGCCCGCAAGCGCGTCTCCGCCATCAAGCAATACACCGAACTGGGCAGCGGCTTCAAGATTGCCATGCGCGACCTCGAAATCCGTGGCGCCGGCAACCTGCTGGGCACCCAGCAGAGCGGCCACATTGCAGCCATCGGTTTTGAACTGTACTGTCAGCTGCTCCGCCAGTCTATCGAACGCATGCAGGGCAAGATTCCGACCATCCGAGCTGAGGCCACCTTCAAGGCCGATTTCATCTGCCTGAGCGAAGCCAGCATGGCCACCCGCGCCGATGCCGATAAACTGCTCGGCGCCTACCTGCCCGCCTCCTACATGGAATCCACCAAGACCCGCATGGAGGCCTACACCCAGCTGGCTCGCGTATGCACCACGGATGATGTGGATGACCTGGAGCGCCAGTGGCGCGACCGCTTTGGCCCGCTGCCGCATGAAGTGGCGCACCTGCTTACTGTGCACAAAATCCGCATCCTGGCCACGCGCCGCAATATCACCAATGTGGAAATCAGCGGGCAGAAACTCATGCTCACCCGCAACAATGACTACATTCTGGACAACAAGCGATTTCCCCGCCTCCAGAAGATAAAATCTGCCGATAAATTACGCGAGGCGCTGCAGTTGCTCCGCTGCATGTAATGACACCGACGCAACACCTTGCGGCAGAGTCACTTTATTTCAATTCCACCCAGGGCAGACGGTTAGCCATTTCGGCGCAATGAAGCTGAGTCGGCAGCTGCAATTCATCCAGCGTGGTGCGCATGGCAGCTGCAGCCTTGGCCGGGGTATTGCACTCAGGGCTGATATGAGCCAGCACCAGCTGCTGCAGGCCGGTATGTCCGATAGTACGGATAAAATCACAAGCCTGTCCATTGGACAAATGCCCCCAGCGCCCTGAAATACGGCGGATGAGATCGATGGTACGCCCGCTGTTCTCCAGCATATCGGGGTCGTAGTTGGATTCCAGATAAAGCCCCTGCACCCCGGCCAACATTTCCGGCATACCGCGCATAATGATGCCGGTATCCGTCACATACCCCAGGCGCACGCCCTCGCATTCAAACACATACCCCAGAGGGTCAGCGGCATCGTGACTCACACAGAACGGAGTCACCTTCAGCGCCCCCACCTGCACCTCCTGCCCCGGCTCCAGATAAGTGAACGTGGCATTCGGGGCCATGCCCCGCAAATCCTTGGCAAGGTAGCGGCTGCAGTACAGAGGCAGGGAACGCTTCTTTGAGAGCACCCCCAGACCGCACACGTGGTCCTGGTGCTCATGAGTGAAAAAAATGCCGCTCAGCTCGGCATCAGACAAACCGCACTCCGCCAGTCCCTTTCGGATGCGAAGTGCAGAAATTCCGGTATCTACCAGCACGTGGGTGCCACCGCCGGAAACGACGGTGGCATTACCACGGCTACTGCTGGCCAGCACGGAAAAGCGAATCATGGCTGAGGCGTCACAGGTGTCAGCACAGTATCCTCCGGCTTCAGCATGTTGGCCGGTTTTCCGTACAGCTTGCCGGTCTGAGCCTCCAGGAAGCGGGTGATGTTCTTCACCGTGGTGTCAGAAGCTGCACCTGCACCATTCTGGGTCTGAATCATGATACGCACAGCCTCCTGCAGGCTGTTCACCGTGCCGGTGTGGAAGTACGGAGCCGTCAGAGCCACATTGCGAAGATTCGGCACACGGAACATGTCCTTATGCTCAGGATTCTTGGTAAAATCCTGCAGACCGAAGGCGCCTTCCTGATAATCGGCCGGAGTAGCCAGCGCGCGGAGATCACCGTGCGTGTTCACATACTCAAAGCTGATACCACCCAGCGTGGGACCACTGTGGCAGGTGGCGCAGCCCAGCTGCACAAAGGAATCCATGCCTGCCTTCTGAGAATCGGTGAGAGCCTTCTCATCGCCCTTCAGATAGCGGTCAAAATCAGAATCGGGGGTCACGAGCGTCTGCTCATAGGCGGCAATGGCAGCCGTCACCGTATCACCGGTAAGACCCTGCTCACCGACCACGTAGGCAAACAGAGCCACCATCTCCGGGTCGGTGGCAAGCTTCCGGGCAATG